>DASSRT010000251.1:0-33072 GCA_035701705.1 Rhodanobacteraceae bacterium | reverse complement strand
GTCGTGCGGCTCGATCTGGGTGGTGTATTCCTGCCATTGCAGGCCCAGCGATTCGACGAAGCGGCGCGAGAACGCGCGCCAGTCGACTTCCGGATACGCAATCGCATGTGCGTTGAAGTTGCCGACGGCGCCGTTGATCTTGCCGGGGATCTCGATGGCGGCAAGTTGCGTGCGCTGGCGCGTGAGGCGCGCGACCACGTTGGCGAGTTCCTTGCCGAGCGTGGTGGGGCTGGCTGTCTGGCCATGGGTGCGCGAAAGCATCGGCAGGCTGGCGTTGGCGTGGGCCAGCTCGCGCAGCTTCGCGATCGTCTTGTCGAGCTCTGGCAACAACACGTGCTCGCGCGCGTCGCGCAGCATCAGCGCATAGGAAAGATTGTTGATGTCTTCGGAAGTACAGGCGAAGTGCACGAATTCCTTCGCTGGTCCCAGTGCCGCGTCATCGCCAAGCTTGCCCTTGATGAAATACTCGACGGCCTTGACGTCGTGGTTGGTGGTCGCCTCGATGTCCTTGATGCGCTGTGCGTCGGCGACCGAAAAGTCGTCTGCGATCTTCTGCAAGGCGGCGCGCACGGCGGCAGCGAAGGGCGGCAGTTCGGTAATACCGGCGTCGTCGGAAAGCGCCAGCAGCCACGCAATCTCCACCTGCACCCGGCGGTGCATCAGGCCGTATTCGCTGAAGATCGGGCGCAGCGCCTCGACCTTGGCGGCGTAGCGGCCGTCGAGTGGCGAAAGCGCGGTGAGGGAGTCGAGGTGGGCCATGGGCTTGTCGCGATTGAGGAATCGCGCAAGTTTAGCCGGGGATTGGGGATGGGTAACGGGGGCGCGTGGACGTCGCATCGGTGCACCCCCATTACCCAACCACCGGCCCCTTGCTCGTTATACTTGACCGTTTCGATTCCATGGAAACTTCCTGATGGCGAACTTCCGCAGCGAACACGACAGCATGGGCGAACTGAAGGTGCCCGCCGACGCCCTGTGGGGCGCGCAGACCCAGCGTGCGGTCGACAACTTTCCGATCTCCGGGCTGGCCATGCCGCGCGAATTCATCCGCGCGCTGGGGCTGGTCAAGGTCGCCGCCGCCGAGGCCAACCTCAAGCTCAAGCACCTGAAGCCTGCGCAGGCCGCGGCGATCCGCAAGGCCGCGCAGCGCGTGGCCGCGGGCGAGTTCGATGCGCAGTTCCCGATCGACATTTTCCAGACCGGATCGGGCACCTCCAGCAACATGAACGCCAACGAGGTGATCGCGCACATCGCGACGCGCGACTCGAAGGCGAAGATCCACCCCAACGACCACGTCAATTACGGGCAGAGTTCCAATGACGTGATCCCGACCGCGATCCACGTCAGCGCCTCGCTGGCCGCACGTGAGCAACTGCTACCTGCATTGAAGCATCTGCAGAAAACCATCGACAAGCGCGCGCGTGAATTGAAGAACGTCGCCAAGACCGGGCGCACCCATTTGATGGACGCAATGCCGGTGACGTTCGGGCAGGAACTGTCCGGCTGGTCGGCGCAGATTTCCTCGGGCGTCGCGCGCGTCGAGGATGCACTGAAGCGCATGCAGCGCCTGCCGCAGGGCGGCACCGCGGTCGGCACCGGCATCAACGCCGATCCGAAATTCGCCAAGGCGTTCTGCGGCGAGCTGTCGAAAACGACCGGCGTGAAATTTGCCTCGATGGAAAATTTCTTCGAGGGCATGGCATCCATGGATGCCGCCGTCGAATTGTCCGGCCAGTTGAAGACGCTGGCGTGTTCGCTGATGAAAATCTCCAACGACCTGCGCTGGATGAATTCCGGCCCGCTGGCGGGCCTCGGCGAAATCGAACTGGTCGCGCTGCAGCCGGGGTCGTCGATCATGCCGGGCAAGGTCAATCCGGTGATCCCGGAAGCGATGACGATGGTCTGCGCGCAGGTGATCGGCAACGACGCCGCGATCACCATCGGTGGCCAGGCCGGCAACTTCCAGTTGAACGTGATGCTGCCGATGATCGCGTACAACCTGTTGCAGTCGATCGTGATCCTCGCCAACACCTCGCGCCTGCTGGCTGACAAGGCCATCGCCGGCTTCCGCGTCAACAAGGCGCGCGTCGACGAGGCGTTGGCGCTGAACCCGATCCTCGTCACCGCGTTGAATCCGGTGATCGGCTACGAGAAGGGCGCCGCGACCGCCAAGCAGGCCTACAAGCAGAAGCGCCCGATCCTCGACGTGGCGCTGGAAACCACCGGCATGTCGAAAGCCGATCTCAAGAAGCTGCTCGATCCGGTGGCGCTGACCAAGGGCGGCATCTGCGGCGGCAAATGACCAGCGGTGGCAGGGCGGGTGACAACCCGCCTTGGTGGCGCCGACTGTGCGGTTCAGCCCGTCGCCATATCGACGTCGTCACTGCTTGCTCGCGCTCTTGGCCACGCCCACGCGTACCCTACGATCAACAGCGTCAGCACGATCTCGACCACGCCCAGCATCTGGTAGAAGCGCCACGCATCGGGCATGCTGATCGCCATGATGATCGTGTAGGCGAGCCCGAGAACGATATTGAGTGGACGCAGCACGGATGGCTTCAACGCCAGCACCAGAAACGGCATCAGGGACGGAATCGCCATGAGCACACTGGTGCCCAGCAGTACCCCTTGCGTGGTGGGGCCCAACGGCCCCATCCGGCCGTCGAGCATGGATTGCAGTGCGCCCGGCACGTACAACCCGAAATAGTCGCCGTAGATGTAGCAGAACATCAGCGACGCCCACAGCGCCGACAATTTCAGTTTCACGGGCGCCTTGAAGTCTTCCAGCACCTTGGCATGCTTCATCGCGGGTTCTCCGGCAGGGTGGAAACGGACGGGATCAGGGACCAGTGGTGATCGTGCGCGGATCCGGCCGGCGCCGGAAGCCAGGGCGTGCGCCCATGATCAGCAGCCACAACATGAACAGGACTTCGGCGAACTGGAGCGGAGTCGCGATGCGTGTGACCACATCGTCGACCTGCGGCAACAGCGACCAAGTGACGCTTTGCGCGAGGTAGGCGAATCCGTTGAGGATCAGCAGCCAGCCGAGGATCCTCGGCAGGAATCCCGAACGCAGGATCAACACCGCGAGCGGCAGCAGCCACAGGCCCCAGAACACCATCGCGGCACCGATTTCCTGGCCATGCAGCCGCAGGAACAACATGGCCGCGGCGTCACGCTGCGGTTTCTCGAACACCGAAAGGAAAGCCGGGCCGCGCGCGATCAGCAGCACTGCGGCGTCGTTCAGGACGTTGAAGAAGTAGATGGCGGTCGGAAAGATGCCGCCAAGGATCACGACCAGGACAGCAAGCCGGCGATCCACGTCGGCGAACAGACGGTACAGCGCGAGGGTGAGAAACAACGTGAGGATGCCAGCGAGCAGGTCGGCAAAGATGCCGGTACGGAACAGCGTTTCGTTGGCCACGATGTTCGCGACGGTTGCGCTTGCATTGTCGGAAACAAACAGCGTTGCCGGAACATAGACGAGGCGGATGGGAGCTGTCAGTACGAGCAGCAGGAACAGCAGGCCGGCGATGCGTGCTTTCCGGTTGAGTGGGTTCATGGGAAATGAAGGCCAGGCAGTTGGCGGCGCAAGGGCCGAACGGTGCATCACCGAGTCAGTCGTGGCTGCCCATCACCGCGATGCTGTGGAGATGGGGTGCGTGCAGGCCCGTGGCCGGACGCGTCAGTCGTCGTGCAAGGCGTCCTTGCGGCAGTTGTCGATGTCGGATTGCTTCATCGTCGCGTAGGGTTTGAACGCGGGCAGGGTGGCCGCGAGTTTCTGTTGCTCGACCAGCATCGAAGGCAACTGATCGCAAAGTTTCGCTGCGGCCTGGCGAATTCCCGCGGCCTGGGCTTCCATCTTCTTGTTGATTTCATCGTCGGACTTGCCCGCCAGTGCATCGGCGATGGCCGTGCTGGCCGCATGCAGGCCCAAGGCCGCACCCTGTTTGCCCACCGTGATGCCCTGGGTCGCGACCGCGATCAATTGCTTGCGGTATTCCAGCAGCGCATCGCGCTGCGCCGCAGTCACGGCGACGGTCTTGCCGCCGACGATGAAATCGCCCTCGGGCGTGATCTTCGCAGTCGGCAGGTTCGGTGCGTTGTGCGAGACGGTGATCGGCTCGTTCTCGAGGCGTGCCTGCGCCTTGTCCAGTGTGCTCGCGATCGAGCTGTCCAGGGATGCCCCGATGTCGGTGGATGAAGTTGAATTCGTGTTGGAGCTGCAGGCGCCCAGCGCGGGCAGGCAGCCGAGCAGGATGGCGAAGGTCAACGGGCGTAACAGGTTCACGGTGTGTCTCCTTGCTGGACCGGGTGAGGCGAGCCGCACTGGCTCGCCGCCGAGAGAGTTGGGCAGGAGCATCAGTGCGCTGCAGCCTTCGTGGCGTCGTCGTTCGCGCCAGCGGATCCGGCCGGGCTGCTTGGGACCACGATCGTTCGGGTCGTCGTGGTGCTGACGTCGCAGCGTGTTTCGCCGATCGCGTCGTAGGGCTTGAACGCGGGCAGCTGTGCGGCGATGGCCTGCTGGGTTTGATGCAGCTGTTTGATGTCGCTGCAGAGTTTCTGGGCCGAGGCGTCGATGGCGTTGGCTTGCGTTTCGATGCCTTGCTGCGCCTGCTTCGAATCGCCGGCGAAGATGCTCCTGATCGCCTCGCTGACGGCGTGGGTTCCCAGCTTGACGCCGGCCTTGCCGGTGGCGATGCCGGCGTCGACGGCCGATTTCGACTGCGCGTAGTAGTCGCGCAGCAAGGCGCGCTGCTGCGGTGTCGTGGCGACGGCTTTGCCGCCGATTTGCAGGCTGCCGTCGGCGCTGACGGTGGCGTCGGGATGGCCCGGTGCGTGCGAGACCAGTTGACCGTTGTCGAACGTCACGTTGTAGCCGAACTTGCCGTGGATGCCGGGTGAGCACGCTGACAGCATGCTTGCGGCCAGCACGGTGGCTGCGATGGTCGGGATCATTTTCATGGCTTGCCTTCCTTTTCCTTGATCAGGCTTCCGAGCGCCAGCGGCGCAACCAGATGGCGACGGCAATCAGGGCGATGCCGACGATCGCGCCGATCCACAATTGCGGCGTCGTGAATACGTGTGCCATCTGCGAATAGCTGCCGAAGTGGCGCACGATTGCGGGCGGATCCGCGAAAGTGCTGGCGGGATCGCCAACCTTCATCACCGACACCCAGCCGCCGGGAACCACGCTGAACAGCGAGCGCGCCACCATCTTCCAGAAAAATTCGATGTTGATGTGCGGGATGCCCAGCAGCGCGATCCACGAATTCAACGCACCGGCGAGGATCGGAACCACGACCGCCCACAGGAACGGCTTGCTGCGCACCAGTGCCGACCAGAACAATAGCCAGCCTGCGGTCGGCAGTGCCCACACCGCATACAGCGGCACCATCGCCAGCAGGTGCAGCCACACCGAGAACGGTTCCGCGTGCGCCCAGATCAAGGTGAACGGGTTGAGTCCGTGCGCGGCAAACCAGATCGTATGGATGACCTGGTCGCACAAGTAGCCGAGCAAGGCCACGCAGACCGCGATCAACGGTGCGATGACCAGGCCCGCGATGACTTTCGAAATAACGGTGGAGGTGTCCGACAGCGGCAGCGATTTCCAGAACAGGATGCTGCGGTCGCGGCGGTCGTCGTACAGCGCGCCAAGGAAGTAGAAGAACACCACGAAGGTCATCACGATGCCGGCGAGCACGCCGAAACTCATCATCGAGGCGTCCAGCGACTTCACCAGCAATTCGGTGTTGTGGCCGAGCGCGTTGCTCAACATCTCGTTGAGATTGCTGCCGTTGGTGCTGATGTTCATGCCGTTGACGAAACGCGCCCGGAAGATCTCGAGCGTGGCGATGCCGAGAACGCCGATCACCAGCAGCACGATGGCCGTCCACACCTGCGCCCACAGGAAGCCGCGCCGCGATTCCCAGTATTCGCGCTTCAGCAGCCAGGCGACATGGGAGTTCATGATCGCTTTCATGCGTAGGTTCCTTTCATGGTGGCGACGAACAGGTCCGATACCGAGGGCCGGTGGGTCTCGCCAAGCAGCGCCAACTGTTCCGGATCGGCACCGTCGTACAGGAAGATGGTCTTGCCGAACACGGCGGCGCGTTCGTCGACCGGATGCAACGCGCGTGCGGCCTCGACCTTCTCGGGGCCCACCAGCACCTCGCTGAAGCGCGCGCCCATCTCGTCCATGGTGGTGTTCAGCACGATCTTGCCGTCGCGGATGAACATCAGGTCGGTGAGGATATGCTCGATCTCCTCGACCTGGTGGGTGGTGACGAGGATGGTCTTGTTCTCGTCGAAGTAGTCTTCCAGCAGGCGCTGGTAGAACTGCTTGCGATACAGGATGTCGAGGCCCAGGGTCGGCTCGTCCAGTACCAGCAGGCGGGCGTCGATGGCCATCACGATGGCGAGGTGCAACTGCACGATCATGCCCTTGGACATCTCGCGCACCTTCTGGTTGAAGCCCAGCTTGGTGCTCTTGAGGAAATGCTCGCACTTGGCGCGGTCGAAGCGCGGATGCACGCCGGCGACGAAATCGATGGCCTCGTGCACGCGGATCCAGCGCGGCAGGGTGGCGACGTCGGCGATGAAGCAGACATCGCGCATCAATGCCGGCCGGTCGCGGCGCGGGTCCATGCCGAACACGGAAAGTTCGCCCTTGAAATCGGTGAGGCCGAGGATCGCCTTGAGCGCGGTGGTCTTGCCGGCGCCGTTGGGACCGATCAGGCCGACGATACGGCCGGCGCCGATTTCGAAGTCGGCGCCATCCAGCGCGATCGTGTTCTTGTAGTGCTTGGTCAGGCCGCGTGCGCGGATGCTGATGTCCGTATCGGTTCCGGGCGGGGGAGCGGGGCGTTCCGCGACGGTTTCCATGGCGACGTTCATTGCGAGTCCCTCTGGTCGGAGTTGTGCGTGGGGGTGGCCAGCAGCTTCTGGAGGTCGATGCCCATGCGTTCGATGCGCGCGTGCAGGCGAGGCCATTCTTCGCGCAGGAAGCGTTCGCGTTCGCTCTTCAGCAGCGCGGTACGTGCGCCGTCGGTGACGAACATGCCGAGGCCGCGGCGCTTTTCCACCAGTTCTTCGTCCACCAGTTCCTGATAAGCCTTGGAAACGGTGAGTGGGTTGATCTGGTAGTCCGCCGCGACCTGGCGCACCGAAGGCAGGGCATCGCCCTCGTTGAGGACACCGTCGAGGATCATCGCCACCACGCGTTCGCGCAGCTGGCGGTAGATCGGGACGTTGTCGTTCCAGGTCACGCTCATGATTTCGATCCTTGCCTGTGTTGCCCAATCTCCGCGCGGCTGGCGCGGAGTCCGGAGGATCGCATCAAGCGCTGGTGGTGTCGGCGGCGAACGAGTAGTACGGCATCATCGCCGTGCCCGAGGTCGTCGCGGCCTGGTCGGCCTTGCCGCCTTCCTTGCGCAGTTCGCGGCGTTGTTCCGCCGACGGCGTGACTTCGATGGCGGGCAGGGTCTTGATGACCTCGGTGGTGGCGCGGGTCGCGGCCTGGCTGTTGCGGACGACGGCATTGGTGTACGCGGCGATGCCCCACAGGTTGGCGGCGGTGATGGCCATGGCAGCGGCAAACGCGATGACTTTCTGGGTGTTCATGGTGCGTCTCCTCTAGTGGTCTCGTGGACCGGTGTTGTAGTGAACTATAACACCAGTTTTTTGCCTGTCAACACCCCCTGCCATCAGTCATGCCCGATGCATCAGGTGCTGCCATGCTTGCGCTTGCGGCATCGCGCGTTGAACGCACGTGGAACCATGCGGCGCTCGCGTGGTCTCAGTCGCACGTTGCGATTCCGCGATGAAACACGCAGAATGGACAGTTTCGTGTTGCAGCAAACCGAGCGCGCCGACGCGCCGGCCTACCACCACCAGAGGATTTCACAGATGAAGCAGATCATGCGGCCCACCCTGGCTGCCGTTGCCGTGATCGCCGCATTGGGCATCGCCAGTGTTTCGCAAGCGCAGAGCACCACCGCTCCGGCGCATGTCGACAAGGCCAAGGCGAGCGAGATCGTGGGTTACCGGCTTGCGGAAGCGTATCCGGATTGGGCTCGCAGCCTGATCAGTCCGGACGCGGTGGGCCGTGCAGTGACGCGCGCGCTGCAAGGCCAGAAGCCCAGCATGAGCGAGACCGAAGCCGAAAGCGTTGGCAAGGCTTTCACTGCGCAGTTCCAGGCTTTGGGCAAGCAGCATTACGACCAGGTGTCGGCCGCCAACAAGAAAGCGGGTGATGCCTACCTTGCGCAGAACAAGAACAAGCCCGGCGTACGCGTGACCCAGGATGGCCTGCAGTACCAGATCATCAGCCAGGGCACGGGTCCGCGCCCGACGGCGAACGACACCGTCGAAATCCAGTACACCGGATCACTGACCAATGGCCAGGTGTTCGATGCCTCGGCCCGCCACGGCAACGAGCCGGCCAAGTTCCCGTTGTCGAACATCATCCCGGGCATGAAGGAAGCGCTGTTGCTGATGCCCGTCGGCAGCCACTACAAGTTCGTGATTCCGTCCGACCTGGCCTACGGTGCCAATCCGGACCCGCGCCTTGGCATGGCTCCGAATGAAACCCTGATCTTCGACGTCACCCTGGTGAAGATCGACAGCGGCAGCGCCGCGACGAAGTAAGTTCGGCGTGGTCGCATCGCCGCACGTACGCTGACGTGCGTTGCGTCGATGTTGGAAGCAAGACAAAAGCGCGGCCTTCTGGCCGCGCTCTTTTTGTGGCGACTTGCGTCGCAAACGACGCGGCGAATACGCAGGATGATTTGCGGGGAAGCGGCTGGGGCTAGCCTTGCGCGATGGCCTCGACCTTCGCCGCGCAGATGAAATCGTTCAGCGACAGGCCACCGACATCGTGCGTCGAGAAGTGCACGACGCAACGGTTGTAGCCGACTTCGAGATCGGGGTGGTGGTCCTGCTGGTTCGCCATCCAGCCGATCGCGTTGACGAAGCCGAGCGTCTCGTAAAAGTCCTTGGAGCGGAACGTCTTCGCGATCGATTTGCCGTCGCCCGCGGCTTCCCAGCCCGGCAGTTGCGTGAGCAAGTCATGGACGCGCGCGGCATCCAATGCGTGCTCGGGCCCCTTGCGGGGTTCGCAGTGCAGCGAGGCGAGTTCGGCGAGCAACATGCCGGTGTGCTCAGTTGCCGCCCTGGATCTTGCCGTGCAGGTCGGAGAGCTTGCTGGGCAGGCTGGAGAAGTACGCCGTGATGTCCTTGATGTCCTGCTCGCTCAGCGGCGCAGCCATGCCGTTCATGATGGCGTTGGTGCGTTCGCCGCTCTTGTATTCGTGCAGGGCCTGTTCCAGGTAATCCTGATATTGCCCGGCCAGTGCAGGATAGTTCGGCGCGATGCCGTTGCCGTCCTGCCCGTGGCAGGCCTCGCAGGCGGCAGCCTTGGTCTTGCCGGCTGCGGCGTTGCCGTCAGCCGCCGCGGCGGTGCCGAACGTCAGTGCCAGGGCGACGGCCAGCAGGGAAACGAGGAGGGTGCGCGATTGCATGGTCGTATCCCTTAGTTCTTGTGCAGTTGCTTGGGCGCGAGGCTGGACAGGTAGGCCGCGATGTTTTCGATCTGCTGCTCGGTCAGGCTGCTGGCCTGCGCATGCATGGTCGAATACTTGCGGGCGCCGCTCTTGTATTCGTTGAGCGCGTCGATCAGGTATTGCTCGTTCTGGCCGGCGATGCGCGGTACGTGGT
Organism: Rhodanobacteraceae bacterium; assembly: GCA_035701705.1. Lineage (GTDB taxonomy): Bacteria > Pseudomonadota > Gammaproteobacteria > Xanthomonadales > Rhodanobacteraceae > 66-474. The sequence goes on along the minus strand of DASSRT010000251.1, from coordinate 23,355 downwards.
ATTCGGGATACACCGACATGTAACCGGGAATGCCGTGGCAACCGTGGCAGGAGTACACCTCCAGCTTGCCCTTGGCCGGGTCGCCCTTGGCGAATGCGGACGCCGCAAAGCACATGACTGCAGCTGCCAGCACGATGGTCATCACCGATCGAAACATGTTCTTGAGCTCCCCCGCGTGCGGCGTCTGCCGTGGTTGCAATTCCCGAAGTATACCGTGCGAGGCCGCGTGGCTGACAAGGGGCGTGCCCGCGGCGCGTGACCGAATCATGCGGAATGCGACGCCGCGTGTTGCTGCATCACGTCGATCGCCAGGGCCGAGTGCGCATAGGCGCCACCGGCACGCATCTCGGCGGCGACCCAGATTGCTTCCATGATCTGCGGCTCGGTGGCGCCGGCCCGCAACGCGGCCTTGGTGTGGCCCTTGATGCAATACGGGCACTGCGTGGTGTGCGCGACGGCGACCGCGATGAGCTGCTTCGTCACCGCAGGCAAGGCGCCGTCGGCGAACACCGCGCGGCTGAAATTCTGGAAGGCTTCGAGTTGGCTGGGCGCGAGTTGCTTGCGCTTGCCCGCGATGTCGACGCTGGATTCGGGATACATCGGATGCTCCATGGCACGCTCCTGCTGGTGTGGTTCGGGTGCAAACGGCAACTGTACGCCGATGGCGATAGCGGCACTTGTCGCAAATCAGGTCGGCTGCGCCGGATGGACGGCGTCGATTGCCAATGCGGGCGCGCGCTGGTGTCATGGCGGCATGTCGGTGGGGAATTCCAGCATGGCGCGTGCGCGGCGGTGGCTGGCGTGAGGGCTTGGTTGCCATGGACAGTGCTTGTGCTGGTCGTGCTCGCTGTGGCCGTGGCCATCGCCTGGTTCGCCAGCCCGTGGCCGCGCGTCGCGCTGATCCGCTATTTCTTCAACCGCGGTGGCATGGCGACGGAACGCGCGTTGGCGCGCCACGTTCCGGGCGGCGTCGCTGCCGACAATGACATTGCCTATCGCGACGGCGACCCCGCCGCCCGCATGGACGTGTTCTTCCCCGCGCGCATAGAACACACCACGGAGCAGCTGCCGACCATCGTGTGGGTGCATGGCGGTGGCTGGATCGCGGGCCATCGCAGCGACATCGCCAATTACGCGAAGATCCTCGCCGCGCACGGCTACACGACCGTCGCGCTGGATTACGCGGTGCCGCCGCAGGCGATCTATCCGACGGCGGTCGAAGAAGTCAATGCGGCACTCGGCTACTTGTCCGCCAACGCTGCGCGCCTGCATGTCGATCCGGATCACTTCGTGCTGGCCGGTGATTCGGCAGGTGCGCAGATCGCCGCGCAGGTGGCGAACATCATCACCAATCCGGACTACGCGCGCGCGATGGACATTGCGCCGGCGATCCGTCCTTCGCAACTGGCGGCGATGGTGCTGGCGTGCGGCGTTTACGACATGCCGCGCGCTGGCCGCGGCGGGCTGTATGCAAAGTTTTTCAGCGCGGTGTTCTGGGCCTACAGCGGGCGCCGCGACTTTCGCAACGCCCCGCGCCTGCGCTTGATGTCGGTGGCGGAACACCTGATGCCGGCGTTCCCGCCGAGCTTCATCACTGCCGGCAATGGCGATCCGTTGGTCGCCCAATCGAGCGAGCTGGCGCAGCGCCTCGAATCACTCGGCGTGCCGGTCGACGCGTTGCTGTATGCGCCGGATCACCAGCCCCGGCTGCCGCACGAGTACCAGTTCAATCTCGACTCGGGCGCCGGCCGCGCTGCGCTGCAGCGCATCGTCGCGTTTCTGCACGCACGCGTTGGCGACACGCCGCACTCACACCCGCGCTGACTTGACCAGCAGGTGCTTGGCCAGGGCGCCGTGCATCCGGCCGATGGCGCGTACCAGGTGCAAGGTCAGGAACAGCAGGATGAATCCGGCGACGAACATCGTGATGGCGTCGCCCCAGCCCGGTACGTGTGGCCCGAAGCCCCAATCGATGGTGACGTGGCCATCCACGAAGACGCTGCCCCAACCGAAGAAGTCGAAGGCCATCACCAGCGGCGTCAGCAGCAGCGCCAGGGAAATGGATGTCAGCGCCGTCGCGATCGTGAAGTAGGCGATGCCGAGTGGCAGCATCAAGGTCATGTACAACAGCGTGACCCAGGTGCGCGCATCGGACAGCATCGCGCCGATGCGCTGCAGCCATGATCGATCCTGTTCCATGTAGGGCGGTCGCCGCGGCATGCGCACGCCGAGCATGCCTTCGACGATCCGGCTCTCCACCAGCGACAGGCCGCGTACGGATGCCAGGAACAGCAGGAACAAGGGAATCCCGATCAGCGTGAAGGCGAAGCCCGTCGACATCGACAGGCCGGCGATGGCCCAGGTGAAGTAGAAGATGCCGGTGGCGAGCGACAGCAGCATGTAGAACAACGCGCCGTAGGTGTGCGGATCGGCGACGACGCCGAAGAAGCGTCCGGCCAGCGAACGGCGCTGGCGTGGCGGCGGCGTGCGCAATGCGCGCGCGACCGTCTTCTCGGTGGTGCGGTAGATATCCGCGACTTCATCCGGCGCGCCGTAGCTGGTCGCGATCTTCTCCAGCAACTCGGCCTCGCTCATGCCGGGATTGGCGGCGAGTTCCGAACGCAGGTGCTCTTCGGCGTCGTACAGCGCGTCCTGGATCATCGCGGGGTCGGCGCCTGCCAGCGCGCTGCGCAATTGCGCCAAGTATTCCTTGATGGTTTTCGGCGTGTTCACGGTGATCAATCCTTCAAGATCGAATCGACGAAATGGCGGGTGGATTTCCAGGCGGACGTCCATTCCCGCAACACCTTCCGGCCGAGTGGCGTGATCCGGTAATAGCGGCGTGGTGGGCCCGACTCGGAGGGTTCGACATGGGTGTCCAGCAGTTCCGCGGCGCTCAGGCTGCGCAGTACCGGATACAGCGCACTCTGCTTGCCGACCAGCACGCCGCCGGCATCGCGCTCCAGCAACTTGGCGATCTGGTAGCCATACAAGGGTTCGCCGGCGGACTCGAGCACCGCCAGCAGCACCAGCGACACCGTGCCCGAGGCCAGTTCCTTTTCGAACTTCTTCAGGTGGATGTCGGCGTCGGACATGGCGCGGCGTGAAGGTTTTTGATATGCACGAGTGCACTATAGTGCACTTGATAATAGTGCGAGTGTGCCGGAAGTCACCGGCGAATCCGGGGGCGGCAATGGGGTCGCGCAGCGCGAATTCCGGGTAGTGGTCCTGGCTGAAATTCCGTTCGCCCCCGGATCAGGTCCGGGGCAGGCTCTGGGCGTAGGCCCGAAAGGGCCGAAGTCGAAGGGCAGCTTGCGTTTCGACGCCGCCCGCTGCACGGGCTACGCTCAACGCGAACGGAAAAGAACAACTTCGCGCCACCGGATTCCCGGGCGTGGGACACCAGCACGAATCGAGTGCAAACAAAACCGGCCGGGGGACGGAGCCACCCGGCCGGCACTCTGACAGCGTGTCTTGCTACAGGTTGTCCAAGTCGAATTTCACCGGTACCAGCACCCATGCCTCGACCGCGTGGCCGTCGTGCACGGCGGGGTGGAAGCGCCACGCCGCCAGCACGTGGGTGCGCGCCGCGTTGTCGAGGTCACGCGAGCCGCTGCTGCGCTGGATCTTCACGTCCACTGGCTTGCCGCTGGTGTCGACCAGAACCTTCAGCATGACGGTGCCCTGGATGCCGCCGCGGATCGCATTGATGGGGTAGGGTGGCGGCGTGGCGGTCGCGTAGGCGATGGTGGCATCGGTGTCGGCGGCCTGCGTCGGCGTGGTCTGGCGGATGGCCGGCGTCACCTGCACCGCTTGCACCGGGGGAATCGTGGTCTGGATCGGCGGTGTGATCCTGACGGGATGGGTGACGACCACCGCGACCGGCGGCACCACGTGCGGCACGACCTTTACGTGCGGCAACGGCGGCAACTTCGGTATCGGCTTGGGTGGCGTGATCAGGGTTGCGATCACCGCCTGCGGCGTTGGCACATGGATCGGGAACGGCGTGCTCGGGCGCATGGCAATCACGAGCAGCGCCAGGTTCAGGCTGAGCGCGAGCGCCATCGCGATGGAGCGACTGGCGTGCGGCGCGATTTCACAACGACGATCGACGGCCAACGACATCATGAGCCACCTCCTTGGTATGAGGAACGCGGCCGGGGACGTCGGGGATCGATGCCCCAGTCGATTTTCAAACTACGCCTTCGCCGCGCGGCGGACAAGTGCCGGCGCGATGTGGAGAGGTCGTGAAGGTCACGCCGGTGGTGATGTGGCCGTGTAATCGAGCCGGCCATCCAGCACGTGCGCTGCCGAGGTGTACGGGTGTTCGCGTGGCGCGGCGGGGCCGGTGATATGCAGCACGCGGGTGCCGTGCAGCTTGAACAGGTCGGAGATCAGGCTGCGGTGGCAGCGCCACCACACTGCCTCCGCGCACATGATCGCGCTGCGTTGGCGCGTGGCCAGCGCCTTCAGCCGCTCGATGCCTTCATGGAATGCTTCAGTCTGCATGTAGTCCGCATAGCCGCGGAACGCCGGATGCCGCCACGCGGTGTTGGGCGAGTCAGGCTGCACCTTGCGGCGGCCGCCGAGTTCGCTGAACGGCATGTAGTCGATAGCCGCTGCGCGCAACGCATGTTGCAGCGGCTCCACGTTGAAGTGCGGGTATTTGCGCGAACCCGGGAAATGCCGCACGTCGGCCAGCGCTTCAATGCGATTCGTTTGCAGCAGGGCGATGAATTCATCGAGGCTGCGGGTGGAGTGGCCGATGGTCCACAGCGTTTCGGGCCATGCGGTTGTGTTGTTCGTTGCCACGCGTTCCACCATGCATCCAGCATACGCCCGCACGCAACAAGCGGATGGCGTTCGGCTTGCGCACCCGCTTTGAGTTCGGCCGCCGTCATCGCCGCCTTACAATGTGGGCATGACTGAATACACGACGGCCAACACGGCCGAGGAATTTCGCCTGCACCTGGCGGACGTGCACGCGCGCATCGCGGCGGCATGCCGGCGCGCCGAGCGCGATCCGGCAACGGTGCGCTTGTTGCCGGTCAGCAAGACCGTGACCGTAGCGCGTTTGCGCAACGCGCATGCCGCGGGTTGCCACACGCTGGGCGAGAACAAGGTGCAGGAAGCGCACCGCAAGTGGCAGGCGATGTCCGACTTGCCTGATCTGAAGTGGGCGATCATCGGCCACCTGCAGACCAACAAGGCGAAACTGGTCGCGGAGTTCGCGTCCGAGTTCCAGGCGCTCGACAGCCTGCGCGTGGCCGCGGCGCTCGACAAGCACCTGCAGGCACTCGGCCGTTCGCTGGACGTGCTGGTACAGGTCAACACCTCGAACGAGGCAAGCAAGTTCGGCCTGTCGCCGGAGGATGTCGCAGCCTTCGTGCAGCAGCTGCCGGCATTCAAGTCGTTGCGCGTGCGCGGTCTGATGACATTGGCGTTGTTTTCCGACGATGCCGCGCAGGTGCGCCCGTGCTTCGTGCGCCTGCGCGAGTTGCGCGAGCGTTTGCGCCAGGACATGCCGGACGGCATCGCGATGGACGAGCTCTCAATGGGCATGTCCGGCGATTTCGAACTGGCGATCGAAGAGGGCGCGACCATCGTGCGCGTGGGGCAGGCGATTTTTGGCGCACGCGCCGTGCCGGACAGCGCGTATTGGCCGGGAACAGTACCGCCACCGGCGTAATTCGTCGGGACAGGGAGTTCGCAAACTCAGTGGGCGGTTGTGCCGGTTTCGGACTCCAGCCCCGATTCGAACGTGATCAACTCCCGAACCTCGGGCGTTCGCAAACCCACCACCATCGGGTTGCGAACCCGGGGCAGGAAGCACACGTCGAAGATTTCGCTGATGTCGCCTTCGAACCGGATCCAGTTCAGCACGTCGCCGTTGGTCAGCGACACGATCTGCACGCCGCACCATGGTTCGGCGTCGTGCTGGCGCAGTGCTTCGTCGAGTTGCAGGCCTTCGAATCGCTGGTTGCGCGGCTTCGAAATCCCCACGGCGGCGACGTTGCCGTAGATCGACAGGCCGCGCAGGAAACCCGGGATGAAGGCGAGGGGGACGAATTTCCGGCTGTCGAAATCCACCCAGCCCAGTTGGCCGGTGCCCGCGTTGAGCACCCACAACTTGCCGTTGGCCCAGCGCGGCGAATGCGGCATCGACAGGCCTTCGCAAACGATCTCGTTGGTACGGATATCGATCACGACACCGCCGTCATGACGACGATCGCGCCAACCATCGACGCTGTCGCTGCGGCATACCGCGGTGACGTAGCGCGGTTCACCGTCGACCATCGCCAGGCCATTCAGGTGGCAGCGATCCTCGGGGGCCAGCTTGCTGATGAAGTCCGGCTTCCAGGTGGCCTTGAAGCTGTGCGTCTGGCTGAGTTCGGCGAGGCAGGAGTAGCGGGTGTTCACGAATACCACCTTGCCGTTCTTGCGAATGCCAAGCTCGTGGATGTCGAGGTCGCCGATGGTTTGCGCGTTGCGCGGGACGTAGCACTTGTCGAATTGCTGGTGGATCACCTCGTTCGGCCGCAACACGTTCTCGAAGCGCCACAACTGGTACAGGCTGCCCAGATAAATGCGTTGGGCGTTGCCGACCACGCCCATCGCGCGCTCGAAGATGCGTTCAAAGAACGACACCCGTCCGGCCTTGTCGCTGCCCACCAGGTACAGACGCCCGCTCTGGTAGGACGAGATGGCCAGCGATACCCGATTCGAGGCGAGCCAACCCGAGAGTGCGCGCGAGCATGATTTCTCGACACGCAACGTGGCGGGGTTGGTGGGGGCCGCCGGGCTGGTCGTTGCCCCGGCCGCAGCCGCGCCGGCGGGCGCGGCATTCGCGGGTTCGGGGCTGGAGGCGGGAGTGTCGGTCGATTCCATCACGACTTCACCGTTGATGTCAGTCATTGCCATGGCACTGCGCCCTACCAGTCATACCGTACCACCACCTGTGCGCCGGTGTTTTCGTGCACCGCGCCGCCGCTGGACCAGTTCACACCGCCGGTGAGCGACAGCTTGCCGGTGTGCATGCCCAACCCGGCTTCGACCATCGCCGACGTGCCGCCGGTGCCGACCGAACCTTGCAGGCCATCGTCGATGCGGTAGTTCCAGTTACCGCCGAACTCGCGCACCAGGTTCACGCTGGCATACGGTGTCCAGGAGGCTTTCGCGGTGTGGAAACTTTTATCGATTGCGACGCCGAGACGGGCGCGCGAGGAGGTGCCACCGTTTGCGTCGAACATGGCATCGCTGCTGGCCATTGCGCCGATGCCGCTGATCCGCGAGTGCGTGTATTGCAGTTGCGGCACGATCTGCAGGCCTTGGTGCGACCAGGCAGTGAAGCCCGTTTCGATGTTGAAGGTGCTGGCGTGGCCGCGGGTGGTCAGGCTGCCGCCGGCGTCGTGCAGATCCGCGTCGATGCGGGTCCAGCGTTGCGACAGGTCGAGATAGAACCCGTGGCCGGCCAGCCATGTGCCATACAGGCCGTAGCTGGTGCCGTCGAGGTCGTCCTTGCCGTTGCCGCCACGCAGCCGCTGGCTGCCGTTGGAGTCGCCGAGCAACGCGCCAACCATCAGGTGGTCGGTTGGACGCGCATCCAGTCCCAGCTCCCAGCCCTGGTTCGACTGGTGGATGCCGTAGCTGCCGCCGGCGGCGAAATTGGCGCTGTTGGCAAGGTCGACGCTGCCGCCATTGGTGAACATGCGCACCCAAGGAGCCACCCGCGCAGCCTGACGCGCAGGCACGACGCCCATGCGCTGGCGCCAGGTGCCAACCTGGGCTGTCAGCAGATCCTGCATGCCGGGTGCGACGGCGGCAGCAAGCCGGCCGTTGTCGTTCAGGCCGGTGACGTTGACGTCGAGCAGCACTTGCTTCGGTTGCGTATCCAGGCCAAAGCCCAGGGCGACGAAACCGTCTTGGGCGTAGGCGATGTTGCCGAGCTCGAATTCGCCATCGACGACATTGCCCGCGAGCACGACCGGGATCTCCACGTGGGCGGTGGTCGGCAAGTCGACGACATTCACGTTCACGGTCTGGTGCGTTGGCGCCGCCACGCTGCCGCTCACGACGAGCTGGTCGCTGAGCTGATGGCGAGGGCTGACGTCGACAGCGATGCTGCCCTGACCCGCAAAGTTGCCGGCGATGGTCAAGGCGTCATCCGGCGCGCCATCGACGAAGCTGATCGCGCCGTTGTTGACGACCGGCGAGAGGTTGCCCATGTCGATCCGGTTCTGTGAACCCATTGCCACCAGCGAGCCGTAGTTTTGGAGGACATTGCCGTCAACATACCCGGCAAGATTGATGCTGGCGTCGTGCAGCGACAGCGTGCCGTGGTTGACGATGCGGTCATCGCCGGCACCGAAGTCGGAGGTGTCGACTGCGTACCAGATGCCGCCCTGTTCGTTGTCGAGGCTGTCCGCACCGTCGCCGGTCGTGATCGCACCGGCCAGCGAGCCGGCGTTGGTGATCGTGGTGGCGATGGCGCTGTTCGAGGTCACGGCCATGCGCACGCCGGTGCCGACGGCGCTGATGCTGCCGCTGTTGCTGAGCACATTGGTGCCACCTGATTGCAGCGACACCGCGGTGGCCGTGGCACTGCTGCCGTACGCACCGACACTGATCGTGCCGTCGTTGTCGACTTCGACCCCATCGGTACCGCGTCCGCTGACGGCGGCGCCGGTTGCGTTGGCGGTGACGCCGGTGGCGATCGCGAAGATGTCGCCGTGGTTGCTGAGCAGTGCTGCAGGGTAGCCGCTGTCGGCGTTGGCAACGGTGCCGATCACGGTCGCCCCCGTTGCATTCGCGATCGTCGTGCCGGTGGCAGTCGCGTAGAGTGCGCCGTCGTTCTGCAACAACGCGTTGCCGGCGGTGCTGTTGACGGTGACGGCGCTGGCAAGGGCGTTGTCCGCGACGGCTGTGGCATCGAGCTGACCGGAGTTGCTTGCGGTGGCCGAAAATGCGCCGACCACCGCGCTCGCGTAGGCATCGCCAACGCCACCCGCGGCGTTGGTGGTGGCCGTGATGGCTCCGCTGTTGCCGAGTGTCGCGTCGCCACCGACGATCGACACGATCGGGTTGTTGTAGTCACAACCGGAGTCTCCGCAGTTGTAGGACACCTGCCGGTTCACGGCGTAGGCGAAGCTGCCGGTGGCGAAAGCGTTGCCTGAGGCGGCGTTGGCAGTGACATGGATCGAGCCGGTATTCTCGATGTCTGCGGTTTGCCGGGTGATGACGCGCGCACCGTAACTCGTCGCGTAGCCGAAATCGCCGCTGGCGGTGACGTCGATGTCTCCGAGGTTGGTGATCGTCCCGGTCTGGATCGGGCTCCATTCGAAACTGCCGATGGTGCCGCCCACGGCGGTGACGAGGCTGCGGTTCGGGTTGGGACCACCGTCGGCCGTCACCGTCGCCGAGGCGGAAATGCTGCCGGCGTTGTAGATCGCGGCGCCTTGCGTTCCGAAAATCTTGGTGGCATAGGCAACGGCGCGCCCGCCATACGCATCACTGTAGAGCGAGCCGACCTCGCTGGCGATCGTGATGGCAGCCCCGGCGGCATTGCTGATCCGGTCGTAGTCGCCACCGTTGAGGCTGGCGCCGTAAGCGCCGACACCACCCAGCTGGCTGCTGGCCGTGGCCGTGATCGTGCCGGTGTTCTCCACCGTGCCGTGGTATTTGGTGGTGGCGGTGATGCCGGTGGCGCCGGCGCCGCCGTTGAAGAAGGTGAGGCTGTTCACCGAATTGGCGGTGGCGGTGATGTCGCCGTGGTTCACCACCGAGGTGTTGCCGTGGTAGCCGGTGGCGTTCGCATAGATGCCCAGCGCTCGGCTCGCGCCATAGAAGCGGTGGGTGCCTTCGGCATATCCATGAGCATAGCCGCTGGCGGAAATGCTGCCGTCGTTGATGACCGCCACGCCGTACTTGCCCTGCGCATTCACCGCGGTCGCGGACGCGGCACCGTACAGGTTGGCACGCGCATTTGCAGCGATACTCGCGCCTGCCGCATTGTCGAGCGTGCTTTGCATGGCATAGGTCTGGGCGCCGGTTGCGACCACGATTCCACCAGCCGCTGCGGCATCCGCCTCGATGTTGCCGTAGTTGTCGATCGCCGCCGCGCCACCACCGTAGGTCAGGCTGATTACCTTGGCGCCGGTGGCGTAGGATGCATCGAGCGTCGAGTACAGGACGCCGCGTTCGGCCTGCGAGCTTGCGACGATGTCGCCATGATTGATGACCGAAGCGGTACCGGCGATCGAGTGGACGTAGGCGGCGAGGCTGTCTGCAGATCCGACACTGGTGCTCGCATCGCTGGTGATGGACGCGTCGTTGTCGATCGTTGCGGTGCCGTATTGCCCTGCCTGCACCACGGCGCCCCAGGCGCCGGCGTAACCCTGGCTGGTGGTGGCCGTGCCGCTGATGCTGTCGGTATTGCTGATCTCGGCGGGAGCGAGGCCGTATTGGCTTGCCGCACGCGCGCCAACCGCCTTGGCCACGAGAAAGCCGCTGGTGCCGCTGATGTCGGCAGTGGCTGTGGCGGTGGCGGTGATGGTGCCTTCGTTGTCGACGGTGGCGCCGTAGACTGTGGCCAGACTGTAGGCGCCGGTGGCGACCGCCTCGAAGGACCCGTACGGCGCCAGCAACCCTACGGCTTCGGCGCTGATGGTGCCCTGGTTGGTGATGCCTGCAGCGAGGTAGGAAGCATCGGCCAATCCGATCGCCGTGGCCTCGCCACCGATGGCCTTGGCGGCCAGCGTGCCGAGGTTGGTGGAATACGCGGTGTATCTGCCGCCGACGTACGCGCCGTCCGCGGACGCGGCAATCGCCCCGCTCGCGCTGACCTCGATGTCGCCGTCGTTGTAGAAGGTTGCGCCGAGTTGACCCACCTCATGGGCCCCGGTGGCATTGGCGACGAGGCCGCTGGCATTCACGGCCATGCTGGAGTAATTGTTGATGGCCACGTTGTTGCCATACGTGCGCGCGCCTTCGGCGAGCGCCGTGCCACCGGTGGCAGAGGCGGAGCTGGTGATCGAATCGTCGTTGAAGATCGATGCGACGTCGGCGTAAACCATGGCGCCGATCGCCTCGGCGTTGCCGCCGCTTGTTGCTGTTGCGGTGAGATCGCCGCCATTGATGATGGTGCCCACGCCGGCGTAGCCGCTGCTGACGACCGCGGCGTACGCATCGGCGTTGCCGCTGGTGCTGCTGGCTTGCGCGGTCACGCTGCCGTAGTTGCCCAGCCGCCCGACATCCCAGCCGTACACATAGCCGCCGACGGCCAGTGCATTGCCGCTGCCGGAACGGGCATTTGCGGTGATCGACGCGTAGGCCTCGTTGTTGAGGTAGGCGTTGGCGAGGTAAGGGCTGCCGCTGCCCAAGCTGGTGACGCTGGCGGCGCCGGAGGCGGCGGCGTCGCCGGTGTTCGCGGAGGCACTGGCGTAGATGCTGCCGCTGTTGGTGATGGCGGCGTAGTAGCCTTCCGCGACGATGCCGGTTGCACTGCCATAGGCACTGGCCTGCACGTTCCCGCTGTTTTCGACGGTCGCGTAGCCGGTGTCCGCTGAAGCGGAGATGCCGACCGCGTTGCCGCGCGTCGAGCGTGCCGTCAGCGAGCCTTCGTTGGCCACGTCCACGCTGCCGTAGTAGGCGTGGGTGCTGGCGATCAATGCCCGGGCGTTGCCTTCGTAGGCGCTGGCGTTGAGCGTGCCGCTGGCCTGGTTGTCGACGCTGATCGAACCTCCCGCCGAGTACAGGTTGACCGCGGTGACGTCGTAGGCACCGTAGGCGCCGTAGCCGTCGGTGGCGGTGACGTCGCCGCCATTGATGACCGTCACGTCGTAGACCGCGTCGACGTCCACGGCGGCGATGCCGTCGGCCGAGACGTCCGTATGCACGGATCCGTAGTTGGTGAATGCCGCGTTCCCATAGGCGGCATGGACATGCACGCCATCCGCGCCATCGGTTTCGATGTCGGTGCCGGCGTCACTGACCACAGATACATTGCCGCCCCAATCGGCGTCGATGCCCATCGCGCCGACCGCGGTGATGACGCTGGTGGGTGCAACGCCGCCCAGCACCAGGGTCAGGTCATCCGGGGCCGTCAGGCTGCCATCGGGAAGCGTCTGGGTGAAGACGCCATCACAGGCGTAAGCATTGTTGCCGGCATCGAGGCTGCAATCGCCGGCGAAACTGCTGAGTGGCGCGGCCAGCGTCAGTGCGGTCGCCGATACGGCGAGCGCGATGCGGATGGCACGCGCGATGGGTGTGACGCTGCCTGCGGTGGGCTGGCGGCCACCATGCTGTGTGGATCGAGTCATTGCTCCCCCTCGTGGAATTCAAAACGTCTGGGTGTCGGGTGTGTGGACGCCGCGTGATTGCTGCAACGCATCGGTGCCGATGGAGTCGTTGACGGGCCGGCTTGCCGATGCCCGTGACGTCACGGCCCGCGCTGCGGCGGGCGCGCGATCAGGGCACGTTGACCGCATTCCAGGCCGCCGCAACGGCGTTGGTTTCAACGGAAAGCGGGCCGTAGAGATCGGAGGCCGCCTGGATGGTTGCCACGCGGGCATCCGCGTAATCGGTGTCCGAGGTGAAATAGCGGGTCAGGGCGCGGTACCAGATTTTCGTGGCTGCGTCGCGGCCGATCCCGGTCACCGTCGCGCCGTTGCAGGTCGGCGAGGTGCTGTCGACACCATTGAACACCTTGTAGCCGCTGCCTTCGGCCAGCAGGTAGAAGAAGTGCAAGCCGATCGCCGATGAATAGTGCACGTCCAGATCAGCGATGCCGCTGTAGTAGCAGTCCGGCGATTTGCCGTCGAGGCTCGGATGGAACATGAAGCGCAGTGCCGCCTGGTTCGGGCTGCCCGGCACGTTGCCCAGCGCGATTTCCTCGCCGATCATGTAGTCGGGTGGGTCCTTCGGGTTGTTGGCGAAGAACTCGATCATGGTGCCCATGATGTCCGAGGTGGCTTCGTTCAAGCCGCCGGATTCGCCTGAGTAGATGAGCCCGGCGGTGTGCGAGGTGACGCCGTGGGTCATCTCGTGGCCGGTGATGTCGAGCGCGACGAACGGCCCGGTGTTGACGCCGTCGCCGTCGCCGTAGGTCATGCAGAAGCAGTTGTCCGACCAGTACGCATTCGTGTAACGGGTGCCGTAATGCACGCGGTTGTAGGCACCCCGGCCGTTGTTGGCGATGCCGAGGCGTCCGAAAGTCTGCTTGTAGAAGTCCCAGGTCATGTCGGCGCCGTATTGCGCATCGGCGGCCACGGTGGCGGGGTCGGCCTGGCTGAAGTTGCCCCAGATGTCGTCGGCATCCTTGTAGACCAGTCCCGACGTCCGGCTGTTGGAGCCATCCACGGTACGGGTTCCACCACGGGTCGGATCGCGCAGTTCGAAGCCGCCGGGCACGACGTGCGTGGTGAGTGCGACGGTGCCGTAGTAGTACGACTGACCGCTGCCGCTGGCTGTCATCGATTCCAGATTGCTCCAGCGGTCGATCACGCTGCCGTCGCTGGCATCCACGATGTAGGTCGTGTCCGCCTGCGCATTGGCCACGCGGATCTTCCACGCAAGGCGCGGGGTGCCGTGGCCTCGGGCGTAAATGACCAGGGTGCTGGCCGGTTGGCTGGAAGGCGTGGCCGCGAACGCGCGCAGGGCGGCCTTGATCGCGACGGCAGCCCCGAGGCGCGGTTGTGTCGAGAGCGACAGGTTGGCGTGCTGGGTTACGCTGGCCGAGAGGAACGCATCGCCGCGCGAGTGGACGATCACGTCGCCACCGATGACCGGCAAGCCTTTGTAGGTGCGGGTCAAGTGGACGTGCTGAGTGCCATCTGAGTCTTCCGCGACGTTGTGGGCGGTGAAGCGATCGTCCAGTGAGGCGTGCAGTGCCTGGCGATGCAGGCCGACCATCTCCAGCGTCCGGGCGATCGCCGGCGTTGCGCTGCCGGCCCCCATGGCAGCAATGGGAATGAAGATCCCCAGCAGGGCGGCGGTTGATGCAAACAAACCCGGTTTCAGCGACATGATTGTTCCCCTCCGAAAGTGGCGGCTGCAAGTCGTCACCGAAGGGTCGTCGACAGGTCCGCAGCCCCCAAGTGGAATTGCCCGGCGGGGTGGATACACTCCCCCAAAAAGGGGGGTATCGTGTTGCCGTGACTTCGTTAACCTTTCCGCATCCTTTCGGCGATGGGAGGTAACGGCGAGCGCACCCGTGCTTGGCGGTTGTGCAACCAGGCGAGATTTGCGGAGATGGCGGAGCCCGAACTGATTCTCAAAACCACCCCGCCGCGCGTGGCGCGGCAGGCATGGGAGCGGCCGCGCCTGCTGCAAACCTGGATCGACGTCCACGCATGCACGGTGATCGAAGTGATCGCCCCCGCAGGCTTCGGCAAGACCACGATGCTGTCGCACTGGCGCCGACGCTGGATGGAGCGGGGCGCGTGGGTCGCCTGGATCACGGCGGACATCCACGATGAACCTGTGCGTTTCGTGCAGGCTCTTTTGCAAGCGCTGCAAGCAACCAGCGGACTCGCTGTGTTCGGTGCAATCGCGAAACAGCATGCCGCCACGCCCGGTCAGGAGTCCGCTGCGCTGACGGCCGTGTTGGGCGAAATCGCCCAGCGCGGCACTGAAACCGTGGTCATGATTGATGAGGCAGAGTCGCTGCCTGAAAGCACGCTGCGCGCGTGCGTCCAGTACCTGCTGCTGAACGCACCCGCCAATTTACGGGTGGTGATGGGTTCAAGGCTGGCCTTGCCGCTTCAGGTCGCCGAGCTGATGGCGAAGGGTCACGGTGCGGTGCTGGGGCTGGAAGACTTGCGGTTTCGCGCCGCGGAATCCGTCGAGATCCTTTCGCGGCGCCTGCGGACGCCGTTGACCCCGGATCAATGCGCGCGCCTGCACGACGCCAGTGAAGGCTGGCCGATCGGCCTGCAGCTTGCCATTGCCAAGATCGAACGCGGCGCGGACGCAGCGAGCGCGATTGCAAGCCTGGTTGCAGACGACGCGGATGTCCACGACTACTTCGTCGAGGCGTTGTTGTTTCGACTCGCGCCACCGCTGGTGGACTTCCTGGTGCGCGTGTCCATACTCGATCTTCTGAACACCGAATTGTGCGCTGCAGTCACCGGCGATGACACCGCCGGCGCGTTGCTCGATCAGGCCGCGGGTACGCTGCCCGTCACCATGTCGGGGGAGCGCGGCGGCTGGATACGCGTGCATGCGCTGGTTCGGCAGTTCCTGCAAGCGCGATTTCTTGAACTGCCAGCGGCCGAGCAAACCGCCCTGCGCTTGCGCGCGGCCGTCTGGTTGGCCGATCACGGGTATTTCCACGAGGCTGCCCGGCATGCACAGGCCGGAGGCGACGCGGCCTTGGCAAAAAAGCTTGCGCTGCAATCGATCTGGGTGCTCGGAACGAGCGGCCGGCTGGCCGAGGCGCGGGTGTGGCTGGAACAGCTGCCGGAGCAGGGATCGGGTGAAGATGTCGCGCTGCGGCTGGCGGTGGCGTGGGTGCACGCCTGGGGTGATCGCAATGCCGAAGCCCTGCAGCTTGCGCTCGAAGTGGCCAACGATCCTGCGAGCTCACCGCAGCAGTGCAGGGCCGCGCTGCGGGTCGCCGGCGGCGCCGCAGCCTATGCCGACCAGGTGGGGCGTTACCCGGAAATTCTCGCCCGCTGGCCGCATGTCGCGGGTGATATGGACGATCCGGTATATCTCACGGCGCCGCTGAACGGCCAGGCGTTCACGGCGCTGCATGCAGGCTCGACCACGCAGGTGCGAGAAGTTGCGACACGGGTCGTGGCCTTCGGCGATCGCGGTTCGTTGCGGCTGGCCTGCGCATTTGCGCGCACGATGGTGGGCTTGAGCCACTTGTGGGATGGCGATGCCCGCGCGGCCGAGACGGCGGTGCGGCCATGGCTTGCCGTTGCCGATGCCGAAGACGGGCGGCGCAGCATGATTGCCTGCATGTACGCAGCGCTTCTTGCCGCCGCATTGCTGGAGCGAGGCCACACCGAAGCTGCCAGAACCCTGCTCGGCAACCGCCTCGACGTGATCGAACGCGGCGTGCCCGATGCCGTGCTCGCGGCATTCCGCACACTCGCGCTGGTCGCACTCGACGAAGGCAACGAGAATCGTGCCTTGCACGTTCTCGCTGAACTGGAAGCCTTGGGCAAACGCCGGCGCGCACCGCGCCTGCAGTTCATGGCCGTCGTCGAACAAGTGCGCATCCACGCGGCGGGCAGACGCGTCGAGACCGCCGCGAACAAGCTCGTGGTGCTCGATGAGTTGACGCGCGCGCTCGACCGGCCCGAGTTCTGCATTTTGCTCCCGCAGTGCGAGTTGGCCATGGCGATCGCCAGAACGAACCTGGCGCTGGCGCGCGATGATCTGGCGATGGCGCACCAGCAACTGGAGGGTGCCGATGCACTCGCGACCAGTCTCAATCGTGGACGCGATATCCAGACCGTCAAGGTGTTGCGTGCCATCCTGGCCTGGAAGCGTCACGAACCGGCGGCGTCGATGCTGTTGTCCGAAGCACTCGGGCTCGCTGAAGTCGGTGGCAACACAAGGTTGCTGCGCGACACCCATCCGCTGGCGGTGCGGATGGCTGCGGAACTGCGCATCCAGTCTGCCGCGCTGATTCCCAGGTCAGGCGGAGCGATCGCGAAGGCGCCCGATCCTGCCGTGGATGCAGCATCCCGCGATCCTGCGCACACGCACGTCCAGAGCGGGTTGTTGACGGTGAAGGAAGCGGAGATCCTTGGGTTGCTCGGCAAGGGCATGTCCAACAAGCAGATTGCACGGATACTGACGATCAGCGCGGAAACCGTGAAGTGGCATGTCAAGAACATCTTCGCGAAGCTTTCGGCCGGCTCGCGCAAACACGCGGTCGATCGTGCCCGCCTGCTCGGCCTCATCGACGAAGATGTGATGGCGAATGATGTGCACCATCGCGGCGTTCCCCTGCACTGATGGGGCGCCCGGAATCATCGCGGAACTGGTGCGATGGCTTGCCGTCGCACGCATGGTCGCCGACGCCTACTGGCCGGATGCGGCCACCATGAAGGGCGAGCGTCCGGCGAACAGCGGCTCTTGAAGCCGGTGCGCAGCAATGGCCCGCACAGGCGGCGGGCGATTACACGTGGATCAGGCGGCCGCCTGCGAACGCCCAGTTTTCCCAGGTGGTTTCCTTGAACACGACCATCACGTTCTCGGGATCGTGTCCGGCAGCTGATACGCCGCTCATGAGCGCCGCGAGGAACTGCTTCTTGACCTTGACGCTGCGTCCAGCGGAGAGCACGACCTCGACGAGGACAAAATCATCCGTCCGCTTGCCTTGCACGTCCGGATAGGAGCGATCGAACCTGAAGTCCTCGGGTGCGAGCTCGAGCACCCGGTGGAACCGATTGGTATCGGGTACACCGATGCTAACCAACGCGGTGTGCACGGCGGCGAGAATTCCATCCTTGAACGTCGTGGTTTTCGGACGGACCACGGTGAGCGTCACGAGAGGCATGCCGTTGTCTCCTGCTGGTGTCGACGCTCGATTCGAGCGTTCGGTGGAATGGCTTGAGCTTGCCGCAGTGGTGTGAAGCAGTGCCAGTTGTCAAAACAGCCTGCTGAAGATCCGGATGCCGGCGAGGTATTCGCCGGCGATGGTGCCGAGGTTGGTGAGCATGAACACCAGCAGGGTGCGGGCGACGCGGTTGTGCCACCAGCCCGAGACGTGCAGCAGGTCTTTGCGCAGCGACTGGAAATCGCCGACGCGCGGCTTGCGCAACCAGGCTTCGACCATGCCCGAGAACACGCCCGATGACAGCCCCGGCGGGCGCAATGGTTTCAGCGGACCCATGATCCCCGCGGTCAGGATCGACAGCGGATGCCCGCCCGCGATCGCGGCGCCGAGGGCGCTGAGCGCCGCGGTGTAGATCACCCAGTCTCGCAACGCGTGCCAGCCCAGCGTGGCGTTGCGGTAAAACAGCCAGCCGATCATGCCGAAGATCGCGATCATCACGGCGATCGCGAAATACTTCGGCCACTTCGGTGCCGGCAGCTTCGCTGCCAGCGGGTCGATGATCGAACGCGGCGCTTCCATCTGCGCGCCAAGTTCGCGCTCGATGCCGGCGAGGTGGCCGGCGCCGATCACCACCAGTACGCGTTTGGCGAGCGGACGGTCCGCGCTTTCTTCGCGCAGGCGTGCGGCCATGAAGCTGTCGCGCTCCCCGATCAACGCGTCGTACAGGGGTTTCGAATTGCGCGCGAATTCACCGAACGCGCCTTCGAGGATGTCGCCTTGCTTCAGCTTTTCGATCTCGGCTTCGTCGATGTCTTCGCGCGAGAACACGCTGGCGAAAAGGCTGCCGAGGATGCCCATGCGGTCGCGGAAGCGCACCCCGCGGTAGGCATGGTTGAGCGTGGTTCCGATTTCACGGTCGACCAGCCACAGCGGAATGCCGCGGGTGTCCGCTGCGTGCATCGCCGCCTTCATTTCGGCGCCCGGTTCGATGCCGTATTGCTCCGCGATGCGTTGCTGGAATGACGACAACGCCAGTGAGGCGAACACCATGCCGGCCTTGCCGGTGCGGATGACCTGGAACAAGTCCAGCTTCGCGAAGGCTTCCGGATCGCGGATGGTGCGCGCGCGCGATTCGCACAACTCGATGGCGATGGTGTCGAATGACTCGCGCTCGATCAGTGCGTTGACCGCATCGACGCTGGTCCGCGAGACGTGTGCCGTGCCCAGCAATACGTACTCGACGCCGTCGCGGGTGACGCGCTTGAGGGGTTGGTCTTGCAGGGGGTCGGCTGCCGCCGTGCTTGCGGCGGGGGAATCAGTTTCGGCGTTCAATCGCGGAACCGTTTGGTCAGGTCGCCGTAGGCGTCGATGCGGCGATCGCGCAGGAACGGCCAGATCCGGCGCACGCTCTCGCTGCGCGCGAGGTCGATGTCGACGACCAGCAATTCGCGCTGCTCCGTGCCAGCCTGCGCCAGCATTTCGCCTTGCGGTCCGGCGACGAAACTTGAGCCCCAGAACTGCGCACCGCGGCCGCCGTCTGGCGATGGCTCGAAACCCACGCGATTGCAAGCCGCGAGCGGCAGGCCGTTGGCGACCGCGTGCCCGCGCTGTACGGTAATCCAGGCTTCGCGCTGGCGTGCCTTTTCATCGTCGGCGTCAGCCGGGTCCCAACCGATCGCGGTCGGGTAAAGAAGGATCTCGGCGCCGGCGAGCGCCATCAGGCGCGCGGCTTCGGGGTACCACTGGTCCCAGCACACCAGCACGCCGAGCTTGCCGAGCGAAGTGTCGATCGGGTGGAAACCAAGATCGCCCGGCGTGAAGTAGAACTTCTCGTAGTACGCCGGATCGTCCGGGATGTGCATCTTGCGGTACCTACCCGCGATTTCGGCGGAGCGATCGAACACCACCGCGGTGTTGTGGTACAGGCCGGCGACACGGCGCTCGAACAAGGACGCCACCACCACCAGCTGCAGTTCCGCGGCAAGCTTGCCGATGCGCGCGGTGGACGCGCCGGGGATGGTTTCGGCACGATCGAATTCATCCACCGATTCGTGCTGGCAGAAATACGGGCCGTTGTGGATTTCCTGCAGCAGCACCAGCTGCGCGCCCGCGCGCGCGGCCTCGCGCAAGCCCGCCTCGATCGCATCGAGGTTGGCGTCGACGCTGCCGCGATCGGTTTCCTGCAGCAGGGCGATTTTGAGGGTTTTGGTGACCATGCAAAAGACCTTCAGTCCGCGAAGGACGCAAAGAACGCAAAGGTGAAGCTCGCATTTTATTGCTTTTCTTCGTGTCCTTGGCGTTCTTGGCGGACAACTCTGTGCGTCTTGGTGCCGATGCAAAAGGCTTCAGTCCGCGAAGGACGCAACAGTGAAACTCTCATTTTCTTGCTCTTCTTCGTGGACAACTCTGAGCGTTTTGGTGACCACGCAAAAAACCTTCAGTCCGCGAAAGACGTCAAGAACGCAAAAGTGAAGCTCTCATCTCATTGCTTTTCTTCGCGTCCTTGGCGTTCTTCGCGGAAAACGGGTTTCAGCTTCAAGCCAGAACGCCAGCGGGCAACTGCATCGTCACGCAATGCAGGCTGCCGTTTTGCCAGATCAGTGGCTGGCAAGGAATCTGGATGACTTCGCGTCCGGGATGCGCGATCCGGATCGTGGCGGCCGCGGCGTCGTCGACGACGTCGCCATAGGCGGGGACCAGCACTGCGCCGTTGACGATCAGGTAATTCGCATAGGACGCCGCCAGCCTGCGGCCGGCATCCACGATCGGCCTGGGCCACGGCAACGGAAACGTCCGGTAGGGCTTGCCGTCGAGCGTGCGCAGCGCCTCGATTTCGGCACGCATCGCTGCGAGCTCGGCGTAGTGCGCGTCATCGGGATCGCTGCAGGATTGGTACACGATCGCATCGTCCGGCGCGAAGCGGGCGAGCGTATCGATGTGCGCGTCGGTGTCATCGCCCTGCAGGTAGCCGCGATCGAGCCACAACACGCGCGACGCGGCAAGCGCGCTGCGCAGGGTGAGTTCGATCTGCTCACGCGATTGTCCGGGGTGGCGCTGGTGCAGGCAACGCCAGGTCGTCAGGATGGTGCCGCGTCCATCCGATTCGATGCCGCCGCCTTCCAGCGCCCAGTCCACCCGCCGGTGTTGCGCCTGCGGATTGAACACGCCGCGTTCGATCAGGCCGGCAACCAGCGCGTCGTCCTGCGTTGCCTCGAACTTGCCGCCCCAGCCGGTGAAGCGGAAATCCAGCAAGGTGCAGCGCTCGTAGCCGCCACTCAAGGTTATCGGTCCGGAGTCGCGCAACCAGGTGTCGTCGTAGGGAATCTCGACGAAACGCACGCGTTCGAGGTTCGCGCCGGCATCGCGCAGCAGCGCCGCGGCATGCGCGCCAATTTCCGCGTCCGGCACGCACACGACCGCGAGTTCGAAGCGCGTGATCGCCGTGACCAGCGCAGCGTAGGTGGTTTCGGCGGCCTCGACCCGCTCGGCCCAATCGGTGCCGAGGTGCGGCCATGCGAGCAGCACTGCGGACTGCGGCTCCCATTCGGCAGGCAGCCGGCGTTCGGCGGATTGCATGGATCAATAACCTCGCTGTCGTTCGGGTGCCGCCATCCCGGCATTCGCCGGGTGGGCGAACCGCGGCGAGGGCGCCTGGCTTACGACGCGTTCGGACCGGGGCTGATCGCCACGCTGTGGATCACGTGCTTGTATTCGAAGTACACGATGTACTTCGCGT
Source organism: Rhodanobacteraceae bacterium (assembly GCA_035701705.1). Lineage (GTDB taxonomy): Bacteria > Pseudomonadota > Gammaproteobacteria > Xanthomonadales > Rhodanobacteraceae > 66-474. The sequence goes on along the minus strand of DASSRT010000251.1, from coordinate 2,104 downwards.
ATTCCCAGCGGTGGATCGGCGGCTGGAACTTGGAACTGCCGCCGCGGGTCGGCAATACCTTCAGCGGGGCGCCGTATTCGCGCTTGACCTGATCCATGGTCATGCCGCGCTTGGGCAGGTTCATGTGGCTTTCCTGCTTGACCTTCATGCGCAGCGATTCGGCGTGCGCGGTCGCGGGGAACATCAAGGGCGCGGCGGTCAGTGCGAACGTCGCGGCAATCAGGCTGATGGCGATGCGATTCATGGCGATACCTTCCCCGGGCGCCCTGCGCCGATGTGCCTTTGTAGCAAAAACCGCCCGCGTGCGCCAGCGTTTCGTGCACAAAAAAGGCCACCGAAGGTGGCCTTTTTCAAGAGCTTGCGGGCAAGACTTAACGCTGCCGCGCCTTGAAACGCGGGTTGCTCTTGCAGATCACGAACACTTTGCCGCGCCGGCGCACGATCTTGCAGTCGCGGTGGCGCTGCTTGGCGGACTTCAGGGACGAAAGCACCTTCACGGCGGGCTCCTCGGAATTCAATAGGCGAAAACAAAGCGGGAAAGTGTAGCCCAGGCAGCCACTTGACGCAAGCCTCGGGACACGCCGGAATCCGGCCGCTATTCTAGGCCGTTTCGCGCCCAATCCCCAATGGAGCATACGCCGTGGCCGCCGATCTCGACCAGACTTGCATCAACACCATCCGCTTCCTTTCGGTGGACATGATCCAGAAGGCGAACAGCGGGCATCCCGGTTTGCCGCTGGGTGCCGCGCCGATGGCGTACGTGTTGTGGTCGAAGTTCCTGAAACACCATCCGGCCAACCCGCACTGGGACGACCGTGATCGCTTCGTGCTGTCGGCGGGCCATGGCTCCGCATTGTTGTACAGCCTGTTGTACCTGACCGGCTACGACCTGTCGCTGGACGACATCAAGCAGTTCCGCCAGTGGGGCAGCAAGACGCCCGGCCATCCCGAACGCGGGCACACGGCGGGCGTTGAAGTCACCACCGGGCCGTTGGGCCAGGGCATGGCCAATGCGGTGGGCATGGCGCTGGCCGAGGCGCAACTGGCCGCGCGCTACAACCGCGACGGCCACAAGGTGGTCGATCACCACACATACGCGATCGTCAGCGACGGCGACCTGATGGAAGGCGTCACTGCGGAAGCCGCATCGCTGGCCGGACACCTGAAGCTCGGCAAGCTGATCTGCCTGTACGACGACAACTACGTGACGCTGGCGGCCGGCACCGACATCACCTTCACCGAGAATCGTGCCGCGCGCTTCAAGGCCTATGGCTGGCACGTGCAGACGATCGAGGACGGCAACGATCTCGATGCCATCGAAAAGGCGATCAAGCGCGCGAAAGGCAAGAAGGACCAGCCGTCGATGATCCTGGTGCGTACCCACATCGGCTACGGCTCGCCGCTGCAGGACAGCTTCAAGGCGCACGGTTCGCCGCTGGGCGCCGACAACGTCGCGGCCACCAAGCAGAAACTCGGCTGGCCCGAGCAACCGGCATTCCTGATTCCCGATGACGCGTTGGCGCACTTCCGCGAAGCGGAGAAGAAGGGCAAGGGTGCGGAGGCTGGCTGGAAGCGTCGCTGGAACAAATATGCCAAGGAATTTCCACAGCTTGCGACAGAATTGCAAGGTTCTCTCGATGGCAAGCTGCCGGCCGGATGGGATGCCGACGTGCCGGTATTCCCGGCCGACGCCAAGGGCATGGCCACCCGCGTTGCCGGCGGCAAGGTGCTGTCGGCGATCGCGCCAAAACTGCCCGCGATCAGTGGCGGCTCGGCCGACCTCGATCCGTCGACGCATACGGCCGTGACGGGGCTGGGTGTGTTCTCGCCCGGCAAGGAACCTGACGAGCAAGGCAGCGTAGACGAGGTCTGGAGCTACGCCGGTCGCAACCTCCACTTCGGCGTGCGCGAGCACGCGATGGGCGCGATCCTGAACGGGCTCGCGGCGCATGGCGGGACGTTGCCCTACGCCGCCACGTTCCTGATCTTTTCCGACTACATGCGCCCGCCGATGCGCCTTGCCGCGCTGATGGGGCTGCGCGTGACCTACGTCTTCACCCACGACAGCATCGCGCTCGGAGAGGATGGTCCCACGCATCAGCCC
>DASSRT010000250.1:0-3857 GCA_035701705.1 Rhodanobacteraceae bacterium | reverse complement strand
GCACCGCACACGATCTGGACTTCACCGTGGCCGGTATCGACGCGGCACACGTGCAGCTTGTCGGCATCGGGATGGGCGTCGCACGCGAGGATGCGCGCGACGATGACACCATCGAGCGCACCGCCGATCGTTTCATCGGATTCGACTTCCAGCCCCGCCATGGTGAGACGCTCCACCAGGGTCGTGTGGTCGGCAGCAATGTCGACGAGTTCGCGCAGCCAGTTTTCGGAAAATTTCATCGGCTCTCAAACCTGAAGCAAAGGCGATGGTCCGCAAAGGACGCAAAAAACGCAAAGGAGGATTTCCTTGTTTCTTTTTGCGATCTTCGCGGCCTTCGCGGCCTTCGCGGACAACTCTTTTGGAAACTACGCAAACTGTTGCAGAAACCGCACGTCGTTCTCGAAGAACGCGCGCAGGTCGGTGACGCCGTAGCGCAGCATTGCGAGGCGCTCGACGCCCATGCCGAACGCAAACCCGGTGTAGCGCTCCGGATCGATGCCGCAGTTCTTCAATACGTTGGGGTGCACCATCCCGCAGCCGAGCACCTCCAGCCAACCGGCGCCGCCATCGGTACGCTCCCAGCGGATGTCGACTTCCGCCGACGGTTCGGTGAACGGGAAGTAGCTGGGCCGGAAGCGCATCGCCAGCGAGCGCCCGAAGAACGCCGCAACGAAGGCTTCAAGCGTGCCCTTCAGGTCCGCGAAGGTGGCCGACTCGTCGACCAGCAAACCTTCGACCTGATGGAACATCGGCGAATGGGTCTGGTCGGAATCGCTGCGGTACACCTTGCCGGGCGCGATGATCCGCACCGGCGGCGTGGCGCCCTTGAGCGTGCGCACCTGCACCGGCGAGGTGTGGGTGCGCAGCAGGCGACCGTCGCCGAAGTAGAACGTGTCGTGCATCGCCCGCGCCGGATGGTGCGCCGGGAAATTCAGCGCCTCGAAGTTGTGCCAGTCGTCCTCGATCTCGGGGCCCTCGGCCACCGAATAGCCGAGCCGGGCGAAGATCGCGCTCATGCGTTCGAGGGTGCGCGTGATCGGGTGGATCGAGCCGCGTGAGCCGTCACGTCCGGGTTGGCTGACGTCCAGGCCCTCGGACGCGAGGCGCTGCGCCAACGCGATACCTTCCAACTCCGTCTTGCGCGCCGCGATCGCATCGCCGAGTGCCTGCTTCGCGACATTGACCGCGGCACCGCGTGCCTTGCGTTCTTCCGGCGCCAGCTTGCCGAGCGCCTTCAATTCGGCGGTAATGACGCCGCTCTTGCCGAGCAGCGCGACGCGCTGGGCCTCCAACGCGTCAAGTGTCGACGCCGCCGCAATCGCAGCCAAACCCTGGTCAACCCGGGATGCCAACGCTTCCATCACCACCATCCCCCGCACAAAAGAAAAGCGGGAAGAAGGCAAGGCCTTCTCCCCGCTCGCTTGCATCATAACTTCCGGCGCGAACGCCGGAGGATTCGCTCAAGCAGCCAGGCTGGCCTTCGCCTTCTCGGCAATCGCGCCAAACGCCGCGATGTCGTGCACGGCGAGATCCGCCAGCACCTTGCGGTCGATGGTGATGCCGGCCTTGGTCAGGCCATCGATCATGCGGCTGTAGGACAAGCCGAACTGGCGCGCGGCGGCATTGATGCGCACGATCCACAGGGCGCGGAACTGGCGCTTCTTCTGCTTGCGGCCGATGTAGGCGTACTGGCCGGCCTTGGTGACGGCCTGCTTGGCAACGCGATAGACCTTGCGGCGGGCGTTGTAATAGCCCTTGGCGGCATTCAGGGTTTTCTTGTGACGCGCACGCGCGGTGACGCCACGCTTGACTCGTGCCATGGTGGTCTCTCCTTACGCGTAGGGCAGCATGCGCGTGACACGCTTGGTGTCACAGTCACGCACTTGGTTGGGGGCGCGCAAACCGCGTTTGCGCTTGGTCGACTTCTTGGTCAGGATGTGTGACTTGAAGGCGTGTCCGGCCTTGAACTTGCCGGAAGCGGTTTTGCGGAACCGCTTGGCAGCGGCCCGGTTGGTCTTGATCTTTGGCATATGCCACTCCGTTTGGTTTTTTCGTGACTGGCGCGGGCGGTGATCATCGCGATCACGCTTTCCATCCTTGCCCATGCCGGCTTGTGGTCGCGATGTCCGATGCTCCGGTCATCACGCTGACCGCCCGCCGATCCACGGCGGATGGTTTTTCTCCCTGCTCCCGAACAAGACAGCGGTATGGGGAAGAAGAGAAGTTGGCTTTCTCCCTCTCCCCCGAGCGCTTTTCCCCGGGGGAGAGGGTTGGGTGAGGGGGGCCGTTGCACTGGTCGATCATCTCGCCAGCACGAAACGTTTGCCCCCTCACCCTTTGCCCCCTCCCCCAAACGATGAAACCATTTGGGGGAGAGGGGAAGTCGGTGCCGAGCACGATTGCCTGCATCGGCATCCTGAATGGTTGAAGCTCCTCGCTTCGATCAGCTACTTCTTTTTGGGGCTGATCATCATCGTCATCTGGCGCCCTTCCATGCGCGGAAACTGGTCCACCACCGCCTGTTCGGCGATGTCGGTCTGGATGCGCCTGGCCAATTCGATACCCAGTTCCTGATGCGACATTTCGCGACCGCGGAAACGGATATTGACCTTGACCTTGTCGCCTTCCTCCAGGAATCGCAACATGTTGCGCAGCTTGATGTTGTAGTCGCCGATATCGGTGGTCGGGCGAAACTTCAGTTCCTTGATCTCGACCTGCTTGGACTTCTTGCGGGCGAGATTGGCTTTCTTCTGCTGCTCGAACTTGAACTTGCCGAAATCCATGATTCGGCAAACAGGCGGCTCGGCAGTCGGCTGGATCTCCACGAGATCAAGCCCCGCCTCTTCAGCCATCGCCAACGCTTCATCGCGTCCGAGGACCCCAACCTGTTCCCCATCGGCGCCGATCACCCGCACTTGCGGGACACGGATCTCGTGGTTGCGCCGATTGCCTTTGTTTTCGGTTGCGATACCGTCATCTCCTGCTTCAAGTTCGCCAGCGATGCCTGGCGCGCATTCCGTCAGCGCGGGCCAGCTTCGGCCTGCAAACGTTCGACGAAGGCAGGCAGCGCCATGCTGCCCAAATCTTCCCCGGAACGTGTGCGCACGGAAACGGTGCCCATCTCCTTCTCGCGGTCACCGACCACAAGCAGCCAAGGCACCTTTTGCAACGTATGCTCGCGGATTTTATAGCCTATTTTCTCGTTACGCAAATCCGCCCTGGCCCGGAGGCCGGCGTCGTTCAGGGTTTTGGCAACTTCAGCCACGTAATCGGCCTGCGCGTCGGTGATGTTCATGACCACCGCCTGCACCGGCGCCAGCCAGGTCGGGAAGTTGCCGGCGTGGTGCTCGATCAGGATGCCGATGAACCTTTCCATCGAGCCCACGATGGCCCGATGCAGCATCACAGGGGTGTGCCGCTGGGAGTCCTCGCCCACGTATTCGGCACCCAGACGGCCCGGCATCGAGAAATCGACCTGCATGGTGCCGAGCTGCCAGTCGCGGCCGATCGCGTCGCGCAGGTGGTATTCGATCTTGGGACCGTAGAAGGCACCCTCGCCGGGCAATTCCGTCCACACGGCGCCGGCCTTGCGCAGCGCCGAGCGCAGGGCTTCCTCGGACTTGTCCCAGATCGCGTCGTCGCCGATGCGGGCATCGGGACGCAGCGCCAGCATCAATTCGACGTCCTTGAAGCCGAAGTCGGCGTAGACCTTCAGCGCCTGGCGGTGGAATTCCACCACTTCGGATTCGATCTGGTCCTCGGTGCAGAAGACGTGGCCGTCGTCCTGGGTGAAATTGCGCACACGCAACAGGCCGTGCAACGCGCCCGACGGTTCGTTGCGCGTGCAGCCGCCGAAT
>DASSRT010000249.1:0-4294 GCA_035701705.1 Rhodanobacteraceae bacterium | reverse complement strand
TTCGCGTTCGCGTTGCTGCAGGGTGTCGACATCGTCGCGCAGCGGTTCGACTGGCCACCGGCGGTCGAGCGTTACCTGATCCTGGCGCTCATTGTCGGTTTCTTCGTGGTGCTGGTGCTGGCGTGGTACCACGGCGAGAAGGGCGCGCAGCGCATCGGCGGCATGGAGATCATGATCCTGGCGTTGTTGCTGGCGATCGGCGGTGGATTGATCTGGCGTTTCGGCGCGGTGGCGAAAGCGCCGCATGTCATGCAGGTCGCCAAGACCACGACGCCAGCAGCTTCCGTCGAGCAAGCTCCCGCAAAAACTTCGCCTTCCATTCCCGCCGCCGGCATTCCCGAAAAATCCGTCGCGGTGCTGCCGTTCGCCAACATGAGCGGCGATCCCAAACAGCAGTTCTTTTCCGATGGTCTATCGGAAGACTTGATCAACACCTTGTCGCAGTACCAGGGCCTCAAGGTCATCAGCCGCGATTCGGCGTTCCAGTTCCGCGACTCGAAGGATTCGAGCGCGAAGATCGGCAAGCTCCTTGGCGTTGCGCACCTGCTGGAAGGCTCGGTGCAGCGCGCGGGCGACGAGGTGCGCATCACGGCAACGCTGGTTGATGCCGCGAACGGCAGCATCGTGTGGTCGCAGCGTTACGACAAGCCGTACACCGACCTCTTCAAGCTGCAGGATGCCATCACTGACGCCGTCGCCACAGCGCTACGTACCCAGCTCGTGACCGCGCCCGGTGCGGTGCTGCAAACCGACCGCCCGCCCAGCGGCAGCCTTGCGGCCTACACCGCGTACCAGCAGGGCAATGCGGATTCGGGCCAAGGTACCGAAGCCGGATTTCGCAAAGCCATCGCTGACTACCAGACGGCAATCCGCCTCGATCCCAACTACGCAGCCGCGTATGCACGGTTGGCCGCAGGGTGGCTCAACCTTGGCGGCGCGTTCTTGGCTGACCCTGGGAAGATCGCGCAGGCCTACGCCAAGGCGCGCGCCGCAGTGGCAACTTCGCTCAAACTGGACCCGGATTCCGCATCTGGCCATGATGCGCGTTCGAATTTGCTTACCAACGTGGACATGGACTGGGACGGCGCGGAGATTGAGGCTCGGCGCATGTTGCAGCTGGCCCCCACCAATGCCGGAGCGAAGTACGCTCTGGCCACGAGGTTGGCGACGCTCGGGCGTGTACTAGACGCGGTGAAGCTGACGCGCCAAGCGTTGACCAGCGACCCGCGCAATGCCAACTGGTACAACTGGCTTGGCGGCTATCTCACCAGTCTGGGTCGGCTGGATGAGGCCACCACGGCGGCCAACCGGGCGATCGCGTTGCAACCGGGCGCGATCGATTTCCACGAGCAACTGGCCGTGATTGCCGTTCTGCGCGGGCAGCCCAAGGTTGCGCTGGCTGCCGCGCAAAAAGAACCGTCGGGACCGTGGCATGACATCGCGATGGCGCTGGCGCTGCAGATCGGACCCGACCGCAAGAGCGCCGATGCCGCGCTGCAAAGCCTGATCACCAAGTACCCGAAAACCGCGCCGTACCAGATCGCCGAAGTGTACGCGCTGCGCAAGGATCCCGACACGATGTTCCAGTGGCTCGACCGCGCGTGGAGCAACCGCGATCCGGGCATTGCCAATCTGCTTTACGACCCCTTCATCCTGCGCTATCGCAACGACCCGCGCTTTGCCGCGTTTTGCAAGAAGGTCGGCCTGCCCACCACCACCGACGCCGTGGCGATAAAAATGTAGGAGCGGCGGAAGCCGCGACCGTTTGTTCACCCCCTTCGGCACGAAGGGGTCGCGCGCAGCGCGGGGGGATGGCGTCACCCGAGGCGAGAAGCCATCCCCCTCGATCCCCCTTCCTGCGGAAGGGGGAAGTGTTGCCCCCTTCGGCACGAAGGGGACCGCGCGACGTCTGACGATATTCACCCCCTTCGGCACGAAGGGGGTCGCGCGCAGCGCGGGGGGATGACGTGACGGGAAGTGAAAAGCCATCCCCCTCAATCCCCCTTCCTGCGGAAGGGGGAAGTGTTCACCCGCTTCGGTGCGAAGGAGGTCGCGCGCAGCGCGGGGGGATGTCGTCATAGGGGTGTACGCCGTCAATCCACCCGGTCGATGGTCAGCGAGACCGGCTTGCGGCTGCGGGTCGCCACTTCGATCGGGGCCGATTCGAGGTCACCTGCCGCGGGCATCGCATTGCCGGACTTGCTGATGCGCGCCAGTACCTGCACTTCGCTGTAGTTGGAGAGCTTCAACTGCGGCGTCATCGCCATCGCGTCGGTGAGCGTGACGCTGGCAGGCAGGCTGGAGGCCTTGATGCGCGCGACGGCCAGCGGCATGCGCGGGCCGTTGACGGCGCGCGCAAACACGAACAGGGTGTCGTCGGGTTGCAGCTTCGCCGCCATTTTCGGATCGAGCCTGACGTTGACGGTCAGCGCTACTTGCGTCGCTGTCGTGGTTGGCGCGGCAGACGCCGTCGGCGCGGTCGTTGCAAGGGCTGCATCGCCCATGCGCGCTTGCGCCGTGGAAAGTTCCTGCTTCACTGCCGCGGCGACTTTGGAGCCTTGCGGCAGCAGCGGCAACAGGATGGTCCATTGCTTCACGGCGTCGGCGTATTGCTGGCGCTGGAAGTCGCTGATGCCGAGCAGCCACAACGCGCGCTGGTGGGTCGGGTTGATCTGCAGGGCGTGCTGCAGCATCGCGCGCGAAGCGTCGTCGATCTTGTGGGTGGGACTGGCTTCTGCCGATGCCTCGACGAAGGCGACGATGTAGTCAGGATCGTCTGGCTTCAACTGCAACACATGCTGCAGGGCATCCATGGCCTGTTGCGGCTGGTTGAGCGCGGAGTAGGCCTGCGACAGCAAGGCCCAACCTTGGGCATCATCGGGCTTTCTCGCAAGACTCGCGCGCAGCTGCTCGGCGGCTTTGGCGAGATCCGGGGGGGCTTCCACCGGTGCCGGTTGCAAGGCCTGGGGCGTGCCGATCGCGAGATACGCGCCGAGCACCGCGGGCGGCATCAACAACACCAGCGCGATCGCCAGCCAGAACGGCGCGCGTGGCCGGCCTTCGCGACGCGCGCTGCGCAGCATCGGCACCAGCACGCAAGCCAACGCGACCACCACCATCACGGCGGCAATGATGAGGAAAGGGATCGTCACCAGTCGTCTCCGGGGGCTTCTGCGATGCTCGCGGCCGGGCGCGCCCGTCGCTTCAACAACACGACCACGACGCCGGCTCCGATCAAAAGAATCGCCGGCGTGCCGAACCACAGCGCGATGGTGCTGGCGGCCAGTGGCGGGTCGTACAGGATGAATGTGGAATAGCGCGCAACCAGCCAGTCCTTGATCTGCTTGTCGCTCTTGCCTTGCTGCATCTGCTCGAAGATTTGCCGCCGCAGCTGTTTGGCGAAATCGGCATTCGAGGCCAGCAGGCTCTCGTCCTGGCAAACCATGCAGCGCAATTCGCTGGTCAGGTGCTGGAAGCGCAGGCGCTGGGCGTTGCTCTGGAACGGCAACGGGTCGATGGCGAAGGCAGCGGCGCTGAGTGCCAGCGCGAATGCCACAAACATGACGGTGATCACCTGCCGGGTGCGCCGAAGCCGGCTTTTCCCCTCTCCCTTCGGGAGAGGGTGCCGCGCAGCGGCGGGTGAGGGTACGGGCGAAGCGGAGTGTCGGGGCGGTACCGAACCCTCACCCCTGCCCCTCTCCCGTGGGGAGAGGGGTTCGAGCCATGTGAGCAAGCGCTTCACGTACCACCCCGTTCAAGCGCGTCGATCTTCGGCTGCAAGTCCTTGGCAATCACCTCGGGCGTCAACGGCCCGATGTGCTTGTAGCGGATGATGCCTTGGGCGTCGATCAGGTAGGTTTCCGGCGCGCCGTACACGCCGAAGTCGAGTGCGGTCACGCCGGACTCGTCGGTGATCACTTCGTGGTACGGATCGCCGTGGCGTTGCAGCCACGCCAGCGCGTCTGCAGGCTTGTCCTTGTAGTCGTAGCCGATCAGCGGAATGCCGAACTTGTCGCGGTACGCCATCAAGGTGGGATGCTCGTCGCCGCAGGCGAAGCACCAGCTGGCGAACACGTTGAGCAGGTACGGTTTGCCCAGCATCGCCGCCTTGCTGAGGCTTTGCGACGGCTGCTTCAGCAGCGGCAGGTCGAAGGCGGGTGCCGGTTTGTCGATGAGCGGCGAGGGCACGAAGCGCGCGTCGTGGGTCTGGTTCCACACCAATCCCACCACGAAAAACGCGACCAGCGCCAGGAATGCGACCAGCGGCAGCAGGCGCGCGATGGGCTTGGGCGCG
>DASSRT010000248.1:0-9198 GCA_035701705.1 Rhodanobacteraceae bacterium | reverse complement strand
GATGGTGCATTACGAACTGCCGCACCTGCCATTCTGGTACCTGCCCGCCAGCGCGATCGTGTTGTGGTTGATCGGACAGCTGGCGGTGCTCGGCCCGGCGTTGCGTGCAGCCGCGGTGCCGCCGGTGGTGGCGACGAGGAGCGTGTGATGTACGCCCCCTTCCAGGGGAAGGGGGTCGGCGCGAAGCGCCGGGGGGATGTATCCGGATGACGAAAAGCCATCCCCCTCGGTCCCCCTTCGCAAGCGAAGGGGGAGGCAGTTCGGCCCCGGAAGGGGAAGAGAACCAATTCGGAGTGAATGCCGCATGTTTGCCTATTACCTCGACCTCGCGCTGCGCAGCCTGAAACGCAATCCCGCGTTGACGGCGTTGATGATCCTCACCATCGGTTTCGGCGTTGGCGCCTCGATGACCACCTGGTCGGTGTTTCGTGCCGTGTCGGGCGACCCGATTCCGTGGAAATCATCGAAGCTCTACGTGCCGCAAATCGACGCGTGGGGACCTGCGGTGCAGAAGAACAACCCCGACCCCGACAAGGGGCCGCCCGACGCGTTGACCTACGGTGATGCGGTGGCGCTGATGCGCGACCATCGCGCCAAGCTGCAGTCGGCGATGTACATGATCTCGCCGTCGGTGATCCCCGTCGTGCCCGGCGAGCACCCCATCAGCACCATGGGACACGCGGTGTTCAGCGAATTCTTCCCGATGGTGGACGTGCCGTTCAAGTACGGCAGCGGCTGGAGCGCGGCGGACGACGAACATCGCGCGCAGGTGGCGGTGATCAGCAGCAAGATCAACCGCAAGGTGTTCGGTGGTGGCGACAGCGTCGGCAAGACCATCAGCATCGATGGCCGCGATTACCGCGTGGTCGGCGTGATGGATGACTGGAATCCGCAGCCGCGGTTCTACGACGTCGTCAACACCGGTGGTTTCCTGCAGCAGGACGAGGGCGTGCTGCTGCCGTTCAACACCGCGATCGCCGCGGGCATTTCCAACGACGGCAACACCAACTGTTACGAGGCGCCCAAGGAAACCGGCTTCGTCGGCCTGCAACATTCCAGCTGCATCTGGAACGAATACATGGTGCAGCTGGACAGCGCCGCGGATGCGCAGCGCTTCAAGAGTTACCTCGAAGGTTTCGCGCGCCAGCAGCATCCGGGCTGGGCGCCCAACGTGCGCCTGCGCGGGCTGATGGCCTGGCTCGACCATGAGCACGTGGTGCCGCCGGATACGCGCATTTCGCTGTACGTCGCGCTCGGCCTGCTGCTGGTGTGCCTCGTGAATACGGCCGGCCTGCTGTTGGCGAAATTCCTGCGTCGCGCCAGCGAGATCGGCGTGCGCCGCGCGCTGGGCGCGTCGCGCCGCGAGATCTATACGCAGTTCCTGATCGAGGCCGGCATGGTGGGACTGGCCGGCGGCGTGTTGGGGTTGTTGCTCACCTGGGTGGGCATCGCCGGTGTCGGCTGGGTGCTGCCGCGCGACATCGCCGCACTCGCACGCGTGGACGTGGTGTTGTTCATCACCACGCTGGGCGTGGCGGTCGTCGCGACCATGCTGGCGGGTTTGTATCCCACCCTGCGCGCGGCGTCGGTGCAACCCGCGTGGCAGTTGAAATCGAATTGATGATGCGACACGCGCTTGCAAAGAACGGTCGCGGCATGGCCCGCTCCTGCCACGTCCCTGCAGGAGCGCGCCATGCGCGCGAACAACGGTCCTCAAACGGTGAACGAACTCCGGGATTTGAACCATGACACTCCATCCCATCCTCGCGGCGCTGAAAAAGCACAAGGCCGGCGTCATCCTGATCACCCTGCAGATCGCCTTGACGCTGGCGATCGTGTGCAATGCGGTGTTCATCATCGGCCAGCGCATCGACCGCATCGACCGTCCCAGCGGCATCGACGAGAACAACCTGTTCCTGATCACGCAAAGCTGGGTGGGCGCCCCGAATGGCGACGATCAGGGCAGCGTCGACAAACTCGATTCGATGCAGCAGGCCGATGTCGCGACCTTGCGCAACCTGCCCGACGTCGAATCGGCAATCGCCATCAATACGCTGCCGCTGCTCAACAGCACCTGGAGTGGCGGCGTCGGATTGAAACCGGCGCAACAGAACTCGACCGCGCAGGCGGCGTTCTACTTCGGCACCGACAAGATGATTCCCGCGCTCGGGCTGAAGTTGATCGCCGGCCGCAACTTCACCCCGGCCGAAGTCAATCACATGGGCTTCCGTGGCCACAACCGGCCGCCGATCGTGATCGTGACCAAGGCGCTGGCAGACAAGCTTTTCCCGAAGGGCGACGCGCTCGGCAAGACCATCTACGTCGATCGCAACACGCCCAGCACCATCATCGGCATCATCGCGCGCATGCAGGTGCCCAGTCCCGACAGCTGGGCCAGCAGCTGGTTCTGGAATTCGGTGTTGATCCCGACGCGGCTGGATTCGGGCTTTGCGCGTTACGCCGTGCGCGCCAAACCGGGGCGGCTCGAAGCCGCGATGCACGAGGCGCCGAAGGCACTGTTTGCTTCCAACCCGATGCGGGTGATCGAGACTGGCGCGGATTTCGATGACTCTTCGGTTCATTCGTTCGCGGACATTCGCGCGCACGCCTATCGCGCCGATCGCGGCATGGCCATCCTGATGGGCGTGATCTGCCTGATCCTTCTGTGCGTCACCGGTGCCGGCATCGTGGGCCTGACCAGCTTCTGGGTCGGCCAGCGGCGCAAGCAGATCGGCATCCGCCGCGCACTGGGAGCGACCCGCAACGACATCCTGCGTTACTTCCAGACCGAGAACCTGTTGATCGCGGGCGTCGGCGTGGTGCTGGGCGCGCTGCTCGCGGTGGGCCTGAACCTCTGGATGATGAAGCAGTTCCAGATGGATCGGATGTCGCTCGCCTACGTCGCTGTCGGCATCGTTGTGTTGCTGGCGCTGGGGCAGGGCGCGGTGTTCGCACCGGCACGACGCGCGTCGCGGGTGTCGCCGGTGGAGGCGACGCGGAGCGTGTGATGTCCACTCCTTCCGCAGGAAGGAGGGGCTTGTCGTCCCCCTTCCGCGAGGAAGGGGGATTGAGGGGGATGGCTTTCGCACCACGGCACGAGCATCCCCCCGGCGCTGCGCGCCGACCCCCCTTCGTTCCGAAGGGGGTGTCATGCCCCCTTCCTGCGGAAAGGGGAAGCAGTGAACCGGAGTGATTGAAGATGTTTGCGTACTACCTCGACCTTGCCATCCGCAGCCTCAAGCGCAACAAGCTGCTCACGGTACTGATGGTGCTGGCGATCGCAGTCGGCATCGGCGCGTCGATGACCACGCTGACGGTGATGCATTTGCTCTCGGGCGATCCGCTGCCGGGCAAGAGCGCGCACATTTTCTATCCTCAGGTGGACCCCACGCCTGCTGATTGGCACAACAGGTATCCACTGCCGGCGATGGATTACCGCTCGGCGGTGGAATTGTGGAGCGCGCATCGCGCGGATCGCCAGGCGCTGGTCGTGCAGAGCCCGGTGAAGGTCAGTGCACCCGGCGTCAACCATTCACCACTGATGTTGACGATGCTGTCCACGACGTCGGATTTCTTTCCTATGTTCGACGTGCCGTTCGCGTACGGGGTGTCGTGGACGCCCGCGGACGGCACAAATCGTGCGCACGTCGCGGTGATCTCCAGCGACCTCAACGACAAGCTGTTCGGCGGCAAGGACAGCGTGGGCAAGACCTTGCGCATCCGCGACAGCGACGTGCGCATCGTGGGCGTGCTGAAACCGTGGCGTCCGCATCCGTTGTTCTACGACGCCCAGGGCAGCATCAGCGGCAACATGACTTCAATGGGCTACTACGGCAAGCCGGAGGACGTGTTCATGCCGTTCTTCGCGGGTCTCGATGTCAATGCCGGCAATTTCTTCCAGTACACCTGCTGGGGCAGCGGACCGGCCGTGCCGGGGCATCTCGAAGATTCGCCGTGCGTCTGGTTGTCGCTGTGGGTACAGCTCGACAGCGCCGCCAAGGCGGCGGATTACCGCGCGTTCATTGCCAACTATGCGCAGCAGCAAAAGGCGCTCGGGCGATACGCGCACACCGACACGCGGATGCTGGACCTGATGCAGTGGCTCGATCACCAGCAGGTAATCCCGGAGAACGTGCGCTTGCAAACATGGCTGGCCTTCGCGTTCCTCGCGATTTGCCTGTTCAACACCGTTGGCTTGTTGCTGGCGAAATTCCTGCGCCGCGCCGGCGAGATCGGTGTGCGCCGCGCGCTGGGCGCATCAAGGCGTTCGGTATTCGCGCAATGCCTGACCGAAGCTGGTTTGATCGGTTTGCTTGGCGGCATGGGTGGCTGGTTGTTGACGTTGGTCGGCCTGTGGCTGGTGCGCCGGCAGCAGACGCCGTATTCCGACCTGGTGCACATGGATGTTTCGATGTTCGTCGTCACATTCGTGCTGGCGGTCGTGGTGAGCCTGATCGCCGGAGCCCTGCCGGCGCTGCGCGCCAGCCGCATCGCACCGGCTTTGCAATTGAAGACGTTGTAGGAGCGGCGGCAGCCGCGACGGGTGCAAGGCAAACATGGTCGCGGCTGCCGCCGCTCCTACGGTGGATGATTGGAACCCAGAAATACGACCATGCAGATCCGACCCATTCTTGCCGCATTGAAACACCACAAGCTCGCGACCTTCCTGATCGCGATGGAAATCGCGCTGGCCTGTGCGGTGCTGGTCAATGCGGTGTTCCTGATCACCAACAAGCTGTCCGCGATGCATCTCGACAGTGGCGTCGATGAAACATCGCTTGGCGCGATAGTGGTGATGGGATTCGATCCCAAGCAGACCACCGACTTGAATGCACGGATGCTGGCGGGCCTGCGCGCGGTGCCCGGCGTCGAGTCTGTGCACGCGATCACTTCGGTACCGTTCGGGCAGCAATGGGGCGTTGCCGGGATGACGCTCGATCAAGCCGGCAAGCAGCCGGGGGCCGTGGTCGAGTTTTATCTCGGCGATCCCGGCACGCCCGAGGCACTCGGCTTGAAGCTGGTCGCCGGGCACCTGCCGTCCGCAGGCGATTACCAGCCGTTGCCGGGGCAGGATTACTTTCCTGCGTCATCGCATGTGCTGGTAACGCGCGCCTTGGCGGAAAAGCTGTGGCCGGGCGAGAACCCGCTGGGCAAGACGTTCTGGGCGGCGAAGTGGCAGTTCCGCGTGATCGGCGTCGTCGCGAACCTCTCCGTGTCGCAGTACACCGAAAATGGCGAGCATGGCGCGGAGTGGACCGTATTCGTGCCGGTGCAGCCGGGCGGCCAGCTTGCGGGTACCTACCTGGTTCGCGCCAGGCCCGGGGATCTGGAGCGCGTGATGACCGCGGCGCGCGCTGCAGTCGCGAAAATCGCGCCGGGCGTCGTGCTCGATCACGAGGACAGCCACACGATTTCGTTCCTGCGTTCACGCTTTTTCGCGACTGATCGCTCGATGGCGGGTTTGCTGGTGGGCGTGATCGTTGCGCTGCTCGGCGTCACCGCGTTCGGCATCGTTGGCCTTGCAAGTTTCTGGGTGGCACAGCGGCGCAAGCAGATCGGCATTCGCCGCGCGCTGGGCGCGACGCGCACGGACATCCTGCGCTACTTCCAGACCGAGAATTTTTTGATTGTCACCTTCGGGATCGTGGTCGGCATCGTGCTGGCGATCGGCATCAACCTCGCGCTGATGAAGTGGTTCGAAGTGCCGCGCCTGCCGCTCTGGTACCTGCCGGTTGGCGTGGTGGTGCTGTGGCTGCTCGGGCAACTTGCGGTGCTGGTGCCGGCGTTGCGGGCGTCCAACGTGCCGCCGGTGGTGGCGACGAGGAGCGTGTGATGATTGCTGTTCCCTTCTCCCTCCGGGAGAAGGTGGCCCGCAGGGCCGGATGAGGGTTCGTTGCCTCGCGTAATTTCGCGCAAGTTCCGAACCCTCACCCGCCGCTTCGCGGCACCCTCTCCCGAAGGGAGAGGGAAGTTGAATCAGGAGACGTATAAATGTTCGCCTACTACCTCAACCTCGCCCTGCGCAGCTTCAAGCGCAACAAGGTGCTCACCGCGCTGATGGTACTGGCGTTGGGCCTCGGCATCGGCGCGTCGATCACGACACTGACGGTGCTGAAGATCCTGTCCGGTGATCCGTTGCCGCAGAAGAGTGCACGTATCTTCGCGCCCGAGATCGATCCTTTGCCGGCGGACAACCAGACGCCTGCCAGGAAACTCTGGGGCGCCTGGGGCAACTTGATGACTTACACCGACGCGATGAACCTGCTGCGCGCGCGCCAAGCCGAGCGGCAGGCGGTAATGGCGCTGTTCATGGCCAAGGTGGCGCCAACGGTGCCGGGGCGGCATCCGTTCTTCAGCGACGGCGTCATCACCACCGCCGATTTCTTCGCGATGTTCGACGCGCCATTCCAGTACGGTTCCGGCTGGAGCGCCGCGGACGATGAAAACCGTGCGCACGTCGTGGTGATCGCGGGCTTCCTCAACGACAAGTTGTTCGGCGGCAAGGACAGCGTCGGCAAGACCATCCGCATTGGCGATGAGGGCTTCCGCATCGTCGGCGTGCTGAAGCCGTGGTCACCGCAGCCGCGCTTCTACGCGACCAGCCTTGGCGGGCGCGGCTACGGCAATGGCGATGCGGTGTTCGTGCCGCTGCAGACTGCGGTGGCGTTGAAGTGGAACACCCAGAGTGTCAATTGCTTCGCCGCCGGCGTGGACATCAACCATTTGGAGACCGCGCCATGCGCGTGGGTGTCATTGTGGGTCGAGCTGGCGCACGCCTCGGATGCCGCTGGCTACAAGACCTTTCTCTCCAATTACACGGCCCAACAGGTGTCGCTGGGGCGCATGAGCCACCGCGAAGTCGCCTTGCCGAACCTGATGGGTTATCTCGCCCAGCAGCAAGTGGTGCCGGATGATGCGAAATTGCAGACCAACCTTGCGTTCGGGTTTCTGCTGATCTGCGTGGTCAATACGGTCGGCTTGTTGCTGGCGAAGTGCCTGCGGCGTTCACGCGAAATCGGCGTGCGTCGCGCGCTGGGTGCGACGAGGGGCGCGGTGTTCGCGCAATTCATGGTGGAGTCCGGCATGGTCGGCATCGCCGGCGGCGTGCTTGGGCTGGTGTTCGCGGAGCTTGGGCTGTGGGCGATTCGCCAGCAGCCGGCCGACTACGCCAAGTTGGCGCACCTGGACGTGTCGATGTTCGCCGCGACCTTCGTGGTCGCATTGATCGCCAGCCTGATCGCTGGATTGCTTCCCGCGTGGCGCGCCTGCGTGGTGGCGCCGGCGCCGCAGTTGAAAAGTGTGTAGGAGCGGCGGCAGCCGCGACAGGTGCAAGGCGATCTCGGTCGCGGCTTCCGCCGCTCCTGCGGTAAATGATTGGAAACCATGAATATGACCATGCAAATCCAACCCATCCTCGTTGCGTTGCGCAAACACAAGATCCCGGCCTTCCTGATCGTGCTGGAAATCGCCCTGGCTTGCGCCGTGCTGTGCAACGCGGTGTTCATGATTGGCCAGCGCATCGGTGAAATGCGGCTGCCCAACGCGATCGACGAGGCCGGCATCTCGGTCATCGGCGTGCAAGGACTCGACCCCAAGCTCGCCAGTGCCGACATCCAGCGCGACCTGGCCGCGTTGCGCGAGCTGCCCGGCGTCACCGCGACAGCCGCGCTCAACATGATCCCGCTCAACAACATCAGCTGGAACACCAACGTCAGCACGGAACCAGGCAAGCTGATGGAGAAGGACAGTCCGAATGTCGCCGAGTACATGTTTACCCGCGGTGGCCCCGAGGCGCTCGGTCTGCGGCTGTTGCGCGGTCGTTTCTTCAACGACGCCGAATATGCGGAGAGCCAACTCGGCAACAGCTACCTGCCGAGCGGCCACGTGATACTGCTTACGAAGAGCCTGGCCGAGCGGCTGTGGCCGGGGCAGGATGCGCTCGGCAAGCAGCTGTGGGTCGGCAAGGAGAATCACTACACCGTGGTCGGCATTGTCGCGGACGTGTTGCGGCCCAGCGAGAACGGCGGTGGCATCGCGCACTTCCACTGGTCGATGTTCGCTCCGGTTTCCCCGGCTTTGGCAATCCAGAATTTCGTCGTTCGCAGCGCTCCCCGGGATCGCGATCGGATTGTCCGGGATGGCGTGCGGAAACTCGAAGCGCTGTCGCCGTCGGTGGTGGTCGAAGGCAAGACGTTTGCGGACATCCGCGACGAATTCTTCGCCAATGCGCGCAGCATGGTCTGGATGCTGGTGCTGGTGTGCGTGGTGATGCTGGCGGTGACCGCGTTCGGCATCGTCGGGCTCACCAGTTTCTGGGTCGGCCAGCGGCGCCGCCAGATCGGCATCCGCCGCGCGGTCGGTGCCACGCGCACGCACATCCTGCAGTACTTCCAGACCGAGAATTTCCTGCTGAGCACGGCCGGCGTCGCGATCGGCATGGTGTTGGCGTACGGCATCAACCTGTACCTGATGCAGCACTACCAGATGCTGCGGATGCCCTGGTACTACCTGCCGGCCAGCGCGATCGCGCTGTGGTTGCTTGGACAGCTTGCGGTGCTGGGGCCGGCGCTGCGCGCTGCCAACGTGCCGCCGGTGGTGGCGACGAGGAGCGTGTGATGCATACCCCCTTCCGCAGGAAGGGGGTCGAAGCGCCTGCACGCTTTAGGCAGGCGCTTCGGGGGGATGCCGTGGCCGAGTACAAAAGGCCATCCCCCTCGATCCCCCTTCCTGCGGAAGGGGGAAGACAAGCCCACCTTCTGCGGAAAGGGGAAGACAAGCCCACCTTCTGCGGAAAGGGGAAGACATGCCCACCTTCTGCGGAAGGGGGAAGACAAGCCCACCTTCTGCGGAAGGGGGAAGACAAGCCCACCTCCCTGCGGAAGGGGGCAGACGCGAACGGGCGTGCTAGCCTCGCGCGATGAAACAGGAGTTGATTGACACCCCATGCGCACCGTATTGATCATCGACGACCAGGCCGCGGTGCGCGACGCGCTGTCGCTGCTGCTGTCGCTCAACGACATCCGGCCGCTCGCCGCTGGAATGCCGCAGGAGGGACTGGGGCTGCTGGCGCGCGAGCGGGTGGACCTCGTGATCGCCGACATGAACTTCAGCGCCGACACCACCTCGGGCGAGGAGGGCGTGGCGTTGTTCCATGCGATCCGCGAGCGACATCCGGATTTGCCGGTGATCCTGCTGACC
>DASSRT010000247.1:0-6018 GCA_035701705.1 Rhodanobacteraceae bacterium | reverse complement strand
GTGACGATCGAGTTCACCGTCAACCGCGTCGGCGCGACCCTGTTCGGCTTCGAGACCATCGCCGGTTTTTCCGGCCACGCGACACTCGATCGCACGCAGTTCGGGATGACGGCATTTCCGAAGGCGGTCGGTACAAAGGTTGCGCTGCGCTTCGAGATCGAAGCCAAGCTCGACAAGCAGGCCGAGGTCGACTACCAGCAGGCGGTGCAGAAAGCCGCCCGGGACGAGCCGCATGCCGCTGCGCAGCACTGACGCAGGCTGGGGCGCGCTGCTGCGCGCGTTCCACTGGCTGATCGCGGTGCTGATCGTCGCGCAGGCGGCGATCGGATTGACGATGGTGCAACTGGGCGTGACGCCGGAAAAAGTGCGGGTGTTCGCGCTGCACAAGTCCATCGGCCTCAGCATCCTTGCGCTCGTGTTGCTGCGCATCGCGTGGCGCCTCGGCGAACGCCGGCCTGCCGATCCCGTCGGCACGCCGCGTTGGCAGCTGCGTGCCGCACGGGTCGCGCACCTCGCGCTGTACGTGCTGATCGTCGCGCTTCCGTTGTCCGGATGGTGGTTCAATTCGGCGTCGAACGCGCCACTCACCTGGTTTGGGTTGTTTCAGGTACCGAGCCTCACGGGAGGTTACGATCCGGTCTGGAAACCGCGCGCGCTGTTGCTGCACCAGACCCTGTTCTGGCTGCTGGTGGCGGTGCTGGCGGTGCACGTCGGCGCAGCCTTGTGGCATCACTTCCGGCAGCACGATGATGTGCTGCGGCGTATGGTGCTGGGCCGCGGGCGGCGGCGCGGGTGAACGCGCCGATTTCGCGCATGGTCGCGCAGGCGCAGATGGTTTTTGGCTTTGATCGAGGTTCCTGATGCAAGCGAAAACATTGACCCGGATTGCGACCGTCGCATTGCTGCTGATCTCCATGCCGGCATTGGCGGCTACGTGGCGCGTCGATGCCGCGCACAGCACGCTCGGTTTCAGCAACACCTATCAGGACGTCACCTACAACGGGCAATTCCGCAAGTTCACGGCGCAGATCGACTACGACCCCGCCGACCTCGCGTACGCGAAGTTCGACGTCACCGTCGACATCACCAGCCTCGATACCCAGAACAGCGAGCGCGATTCCACCGCCTTGGGCGCGGACTTCTTCGATACCGCGAAATTCCCCACGGCACATTTCGTGACCACGGCCTTCCGCAAGGCGGCGAACGGCGAGGTGCTGGCCGACGGTGAGTTGACCCTGCGCGGCGTCACCAAGCCGGTCACGCTCGTCGTCAAATTCGTGCCGAACGGCGACGGCGCGACCTTGGACGTCAGCACGCAATTGCAGCGCCTCGATTTCGGCATCGGTACCGGCCAGTGGGCCGATCCGTCGATGATCGGCAATGGCGTGAGCGTGCACGCGCACCTGCTGCTGCACGCGGCGTCGCGGGCCACACAAGGAGGCCAGCCATGAGCACGGGTGAAGAAGACGGATTCCGGCGCAAGGTCGATGTCGCGGCGATGGCGTGGTGCGCTTCGCAGATGACCGCGCGGGTCGAGGTGAAGAACGTCGCCGAGACCGATGGACTGGAATTGCAGGTCGTGCGCATGCAGCCGGGCGCCGCGTTTCCAGCGCACCGGCACGACAGTCCCGAGTTCATCTACATCCTGGAGGGCGAGCTGGTGCAGAACGGCGAACGGCTGGCGGCCGGCTGGGCCAGCGTCTCCGGTGCGGGCACCGCCGACCGCGACGTGCACACTGAAACCGGATGCACATTCCTGCTGGTCGATCGCCCGTACCACCCGGACGCCAGTTGAGCGCGATCAAGAACGCAGGAACGCCTGCAACGCCGCCGCGTCGAACGGCCAGCCGAGTTCGCGCCCGGAATCCTCGTCGCGCAGCACAGGGACGCGCACGCCGTAGCGTGCTTCGAGATCCGCGTCATCGTCGATCCACACGCTTTCAAATTCCGGCGCACGCACGCGCGCCAGCAGCGCGACGGCTTCGTCGCACAGCTTGCAGTCGTCGCGTTGGTAGAGCGTCAGGCGCATGGCGCGATTCCAGCCGATCCGGCGCATACAATACCGACGTCTCCGCGGTGAACCAATCATGGCCGTCAGCGTTTTCGACATCTTCAAGATCGGCATCGGGCCGTCGTCTTCGCACACCATCGGGCCGATGCGTGCGGCGGCGCGTTTCGTCGAGCGCTGGCTCGCCGGGCCGGGTGATCTCGCTCGCACCGCGCGGGTGACGGCGGAGCTGTACGGCTCGCTGGCGATGACCGGGCGCGGCCACGGCACCGACAAGGCGGTGCTGTGCGGGCTGGAAGGCAACCAACCTGACCGCATCGATCCGGATGCGATTCCGGCGTTGCTGGAACGCGTGCGCACCAGCAAGCGCATGCGTTTGCACGGCAGCCATGAAATCGCCTTCGACGAGAAGGCGGACCTGATCTGGAACAAGCGCCAGAAGCTGCCGTACCACGTCAACGGCATGCGCTTCACCGCCTATGACGCGGCCGGCGCAGTCATCGTCACGCGCGATTACTACTCGGTCGGCGGCGGCTTCGTGGTCAACGCCGACGAGGCCGCGGCCGATCGCATCGTCGCCGACACCACGCCATTGCCGTATCCGTTCCACTCCGGCGACGCGTTGATGGCGCTGTGCGATGCGCACGGCATGACGATCGCGCAGCTGATGTTCGAGAACGAAAAGGCCTGGCGCGGCGAAGAGCAGATTCGCGCCGGCCTGCTGGAGATCTGGAAGGCGATGCAGGACTGCGTTGCGCGCGGCCTGCGTTCGCCCGGTGAACTTCCGGGCGGCCTGCACGTGAAGCGCCGCGCGCCGGCGATGTACGCCGAATTGCGCGACCGCCCCGAAGCGGCCTTGAAGGATCCACTTTCCGTGCTCGACTGGGTGAACCTGTACGCGCTGGCCGTGAACGAGGAGAACGCCGCCGGCGGCCGCGTGGTCACCGCGCCTACCAACGGCGCGGCCGGCATCGTGCCCGCGGTGCTGCACTACTACGACCGCTTCTGCCCGAAAGCGAACGAGCAGGGCGTGGTCGACTTCCTGTTGACCGCGGGCGCCATCGGCATCCTCTACAAGGAGAACGCGTCCATCAGCGGTGCCGAAGTCGGCTGCCAGGGCGAGGTCGGCGTGGCCTGCTCGATGGCCGGCGGTGCCCTGGTGGCGGCGCTCGGAGGCACGCACCATCAAGTGGAGAACGCCGCCGAGATCGGCATGGAACACAACCTCGGCCTCACCTGTGATCCGATCGGCGGACTGGTGCAGATTCCCTGCATCGAACGCAACGCGATGGGCTCGGTCAAGGCCATCAACGCCCAGCGCATGGCCATGAAGAGCGACGGCAAACACCGCGTCAGCCTCGACAAGGTCATCAAGACCATGCGCGACACCGGCCGCGACATGAAGGACAAGTACAAGGAAACTTCGCGCGGCGGTCTGGCCGTCAACGTGATCGAGTGTTGAGAACCGGCGTCGCCTCCATCCGCGCGCCTGATCAGCGCGAAAGCTTGGGTGTTGAAATCCCCTCTCCCTTTGGAAGAGGGTGCCCCGCAAGGGGCGGGTGAGGGTTCGCATATGCGTATGGCCATTGCCTCGCCAGCGCATTCGATGTCGCTGAATCCGAACCCTCATCCGGCGCTCCGCGCCACCTTTGCTAGGCTCGCGCATCCCGCGCTCGCCAGACAACCCGGCCCTCGGCATCCTGCCTCGGGCGTTCAAGTCGGCGCGAACTGCCACTGGCAGTTCGCAAGCGCCGCCTCTCGCCCCGGAGGGAGAAGGGAAAGGCTGGCTGAGGATCAGTGCCATTCAGCAGAGGTTTTTCACCACGGATCGGCGCGCCTGCTTGCGTCGCGGGTTACCATCGCGGGCGGGACCGGGCGAGGGGAACGTTTTGCTGATCATGCCGTTGCATCGGCGGATGACGTGGGCGAATGCGCCGCTCGTCACGCTTGCGCTCATCCTCGTCAATTGCTTCGTCTTTTTCTTCCTGCAATCAGGCGATGGCCGCATCCTCAAGCACGCGGCCGATTACTACGCGCACTCGGGACTGGGCAAGATCGAATTTCCTGCCTACGTCGACTGGTTGCGCGAGCACGGTGGTGATCCCAAGCGTCTCAAGGCCATGCGGATGGCGCCAGCGGCGGTCAAGTTGGCCGTGATCGAATCCGACGGCAAGTTCATGGCGGCCCTGCACGCGGATCGCATCATCACGCCTGCGAACAGCGCCTACGCCGATTGGCACGCCAGGCGGCTGCAATTCGATGGCATCCGCGACAGTACCTTCACGATGCGACACGCCTTGCGGTTCTCGCACGTCGAGCCGGCACGCATGTTGTGGGCGATGTTCATGCACGGCGGCCTCGGCCATTTGTTCGGCAACATGCTGTTCCTGCTGATCCTCGGTTTGCTGGTGGAAGGCGCGCTCGGTGCGCGTTGGTACCTCTTCCTGTATCTCGTCGGGGGACTGGGTGCGAACGCGGTGTCGCTGGCCTGGCATTGGGGCGATCAGGGCCTGGCGCTCGGCGCTTCCGGCGCGATCGCCGCGCTGATGGGGGCGTACTGCGCGATCTGGGGACTGCGCAAGGTGCGTGTGTTCTACTGGTTCTTCATCGTGTTCGATTACGTGCGGGTGCCCGCGCTGGTGCTGCTGCCGTTCTGGCTCGGCTGGCAGTTGCTCAGCCTGTTGTTGCAGAAGGATGCGCACGTCGGATTCGACGCGCACGCCGGCGGCATCGTCTGCGGTGCGCTGCTGGCGCTGGCCTTGCGGCACTTCGGGCGGGTACGCCAGGATTTCGTCGACGCCGATGAGCGTGCCGAGCAACACGAAGCCGATGGCCGCGCGTATGACGAGGCGATGGAGCAGCTTGGCAAGCTCGAGGTGCGCCACGCGCGCGCATTGCTTGAGCGCATCGACGCCAACGAACCGGGACAGCTGCGCGTGCTGGTGGCGCTGTATCGCTGCGCGCGTTACGACGGCAGTCCCGCGCAGTTGGATGCGGCAGTAACCCGAGTGCTGCAGCACCCGGCGACGACCGACGTGGAGATCCGCGAGATCAAGGGCGTCTACGACGATTACGCCAAGGCCTGCGCCGGCATGCCGCGGCTTGCGCCAGAAATGTTGTTGCGGCTGGTCCAGCCATGGCTGCGGATCGGCGACGACGCGGCTGCCGAAGTCTTGCTGCGCGGCATCGCCGAACGCACGCCGGACTTGCCCGAATTGGCGCCGGCATGGTTCAAGCTGGCCCTGCGCGAACCGGAAACCTCACCGAAGCGGCGCGCACGCCTCGAATACCTCGAAGGGCGTTTTGCCGCCAGCGAATACGCAGCGAAGGCGCGGTTCCTGCTGCAACAGGGTTGAGCTGCGGGCGCGCGGTGATACCACGTTTGCCACGACGCATGCAGCCTGAGTCGCCGCAACACGAATGACTTGTGCAGCCGGTCGTTTCAGGTTTTGGGAAGGGTCTGATCAATCCCCTCACTCGTCATCCCGGCGAAAGCCGGGACCCAGTGACGTGCACGCAACGTGTCGAAAAGCAAAGTCGCTAGGTCCCGGCTTTCGCCGGGATGACGAGCAAAACCAGAGATTCCCCAGGCTTCTGGTGCCGGCTTCTTCTTCAAGCCTCCGGCGCCGGCTTGTGCATCGCCGTCATCATCTTCTCGATCAGGGCGATGCGGGCGTTGATGTCGGGCATCAGCGGGTCTTGCGGGTGTTCCGCCCTGAGCTTGCACAGCAGCGCGTGCGCCTGCTCGTCCTGGTTCAAGCGTTCGTGCATCAGGGTGGCGGCGAGCAGGCCGTTTTCCGCGAGGTACTGGCTCTTCGGAAAGCGCTGCGGGAAATCGTTCAGCAGCCGCAACGCGACTTGTGCCTGACCTCGCTGCGCCGCCAGCCGCGCCAGCCGGGTCGTCTGCGCCGCATCGTCGGGGGCGAATCCGGGGTCAATGGCCTGGCATTCCGCCAGCAGGTCCAACGCCTGTCGATCCTTGTCCTGCGCCAGCAGGATGTTCAGGTATT
>DASSRT010000246.1:0-6148 GCA_035701705.1 Rhodanobacteraceae bacterium | reverse complement strand
CTGGTAGCCGTTTTGCGCATTGACCAGTTCCACGATCACGCGCACTTCGTCGCCCTGGCGCAGGATCTTGCCGATCAGCACGTTGGCGACGTCGAGCTGTCTGGCGATGCCGGTGGCCGATTGCTTGCTGTCGCGGAATTTCGATGCCGTGTCCCACGCGATCACGCGCAGGCCGGTGTTCTGGCCCAAGGCGTTGGTGAGTTCCTCGGTGATGCCGTCGCTGAAATACTGTTGTTTCGGATCACCGCCGAGATTGGCGAACGGCAGCACCACCAGCGTGTCGGGCGGCGGCGCGAATTTCGTCGGTGGCTTGGGAGCAGCCGCTGCTGCGGTGGCCATCCGAGTGGTGGCGGCTGTCGGGCGCGCGAAGTACCACAGCAGGCTGCCGCCGATCACCAGCAGCAGCGCCAGGATCAACAGTTCGACGCCGCCGATTTTCTGCGCGCCTTTGTCGCCGTGGTACCACGCCAGCACCAGCACCACGAAAAAACCGATGCAGAGGGCAACGATCAGGCCACGCTCGATGCCGGCCGGCCAAGCGAATTTCGTGGCGACGATATCGATGCCCTGCAGTAGCGCGAACGCCGCGGCGCCGTAGGCGATCGCCCACTGCACCAGCTTGCGTTGCTTCAGGCGTTGCCAGAGTTCACCCACCGCGATCCCCCGCCGATACGCCGGTGTCGCCGGCATCGTGCCGGTACTGGCGTGCGTGGAGTATGCCGGAACGTTTTGCTGCGGTCAGGTCAGGCCCGGCCGGCGAATTCACCGGTGAGCGTGTTCACCCACACCTTCTCGCCGGTCTTGATGTATTCCGGAACCTGGATTTCCACGCCGGTTTCCAGCTTGGCGGGTTTGGTGCGCTTGGTGGCCGACGCGCCCTTGAGTTCGGGTGCGGTATCGGTGACCGCCAGTGCAACGCTGGTCGGTACCTGCAGGGCAACCGGCGCGTCGTCGATCAACTGCACGTAGTAGCCCTCGACGCCATCGACGATCCACGGCGCGTTGTCGCCGACCACGTCGGGGTCCAGCATGTACGGCGTGAAGTCCTCGCCATCGAGGAACACGAAGGCGTCGCCGTCCTTGTAGGAAAAATTCACCGCGCGTCGCACCAGTTCCATTTCCTTCAAGTCGTCGTCGGCACGCAGGCTCAGGTCGAACTTGCGACCGCCGGGGATCGAATACAGCGTGAAGCGGAAGGTCACGTTGCCGCCGCGCGCCGTCGGCGAGCTGCGCTGGATGTCGCGCACCTGGTACACGGTTCCTTCGTGTTCGACCACGTTGCCTTTCTTGGTGTCGGAAGCTTTCATGATTGCTCGGGGCGGGGGATGGGAAGGGGGCGGCGCTATTGGATCCCGGTTCAACGCACGTCCCTGTGCTGACCGGGATGACGACATCCTGTCGTCACTTTGGCTGCAGCCGCACCGCGCCATCGAGGCGGATGGTTTCACCGTTCAAGTAACGGTTGCCGAGGATGAAGGCGACGGTGTTGGCGAACTCTTCCGGGCGGCCGAGGCGCGACGGGAACGGGATGGATGCCGAGAGCGATTCCTGCACCTGCGGCGGCATGCCGTCGACCATCGGCGTCCAGAAGATGCCGGGGGCGATGGTCATGACGCGGATGCCGAAGCGCGACAATTCGCGCGCCATCGGCAGGGTCATGCCGACCACGCCGCCCTTGGATGCCGAATAGGCTGCCTGGCCGATCTGGCCTTCAAACGCCGCGACCGACGCCGTGTTGACGATCACGCCGCGCTCGCCGTCTTCGCCGGGTTCGTTCGCTTGCATCAGGGCGGCGCCAGCCTTGGCGACGTTGAAGCTGCCGACCAGGTTCACCATCACGGTGCCGGCGAAATTCTTCAGCGGCATCGGGCCTTCCTTGCCGAGCACGCGACCGGCGCCGAGGATGCCGGCGCAATTCATCACGACGTTGAGGCCACCCATCGCGTCACGCGCGGCGGCAACGTTGGCCGCGACGCCGTCCTCGTTGGTAACGTCGGTCTTGAGGAAGCGCGCCGCGGCACCGAGTTCCTGCGCGGTGGCCTGGCCCTTTTCTTCATTGACGTCGAACAGCGCGACCTTGCCGCCGTGGGCGACGAGGTGTTGCGCCACGGCGTGGCCGAGGCCCGAGGCGCCGCCGGTGATGATGGCCTTGACTTGATCGAGTTGCATGCGCGTGCTCCGTAACCCGCAAACGGTCAATTGTACGGGATGCCGCGCTGCCGTGGCAGTTACAGTGCGCGGATGTACCAGCGGTCGCAGCCGTGGTGGCCGGTCTTGCCGATCGGCGAGCACAGCGGGGTGAACCCGTGTTTTCGGTACAGGTACTGGGCAGCGTCCATGCCGGTCAGGGTTTCGAGATAGCAGCGCTTGAATCCGAAGTCACGCGCGGCATCGAGGCAGCGCTCGATCATTGCGTGGCCCGCGCCAAGCCCGCGCGCCTCGGGCAGGAAATACATCTTGCGCAACTCGCAGATGTCGGGCTCGCCGTGTTCCAGCCGCGCCATGCCGCCGCCGCCAACGATGCGGCCGTCCACCTCAAGCACGAAATAGCAACTGCGCGGCTTGGCGTAAGCCTCGCTCATCGCACTGACCTCGGCGTCGTGGATCGCGAAACCGGCACCACCGGCGCCGAACTCCGGCATCACGCTGCGGATGATCGCGGCGATGGCAGCGTCGTCCCGCGGTTCGATCGGGCGGATGTTCACTCGCCCATCCGCGCGCGTGTAACCCGGCTCGAAGTCGGCTTGCCGAGTTGCTTCGCGAGCCAGGCGCCGGTTTCGATCAGCTTGTCCAGATCGATCCCGGTCTCGATCCCCATGCCTTGCAACATGTAGGTGACGTCTTCGCTGGCGACGTTGCCGGTGGCGCCTTTCGCATACGGGCAGCCGCCGGTGCCGGACACCGAGCTGTCGACCACCCGCACGCCTTCCTCAAGGCAGGCGTAGATGTTCGCCAGGGCCTGGTCGTAGGTGTCGTGGAAGTGCACCGCCAGCGCCTTCATCGGCACCTCGCCCGAAACCGCGTGCAGCATCGCGCGGGCCTTCACCGGGGTACCGACGCCGATGGTGTCGCCGAGGGAAATTTCGTCGCAACCGAGCTCGTACAGGCGCCTGGACACGCGCACGACATCCGAGACCGGCACCTCGCCTTGATACGGACAGCCGAGCACGGTCGACACGTAACCGCGCACCCGCACGCCTTCGGCGTGGGCGCGTTCCATCACCGGGCGGAAGCGCTCGATGGATTCGTCGATCGACGCGTTGATGTTTTTCTGGTTGAAGGCTTCGCTGGCCGCGGTGAACACGGCGATGCTGGTGACGCCTGCGGCGCGCGCGCGTTCGTAGCCCTGCATGTTCGGCACCAGCGCCGGGTAATCCACGCCGGGTTTGCGGGTGATGCCGGCGAACACCGCTTCGGCGTCGGCCAGTTGCGGCACCCACTTGGGGCTGACGAAGCTGCTCGCTTCGATGCACTCGAGCCCGCATGCCGACAGGCGGTCGATCAATTCGATCTTGACCGCGGTCGGGATGATGGTCTTCTCGTTCTGCAAGCCGTCGCGGGCGCCGACTTCGACGATGCGGACATGGTTGGGAAGCATGCGCGGGTTCCGGGTGGTGCGATACGTGTATTGTCGCAGGGGAACGCGCGGCTTGCCGCAGTGCAGCTTGCCAGCCGCCGGCGATGGGCGTCAGGATGCGCGCTTTGCCTTTTCCCCACGGGATGCCATGACCCATCCACCGCACGAACTCGATCGCGAGGCGCAAACGAAACTCGCGCGTGCCGGCGCCGCGCTGCAGGCCGGCAAGTTGCGCGAGGCCGATGCTTTGGTGCGCGAGCTGGTTGCGGCGCATCCGGAACATCCGCAGGTGTTGCACTTGCTGGCCGGCGTGCGTGGCCATGCCGGTGATCACGCGGGCGCAGTGAACGCCGTGCAGCGCGCGCTGGCGCAGAGTCCCGATGATGCCGCGCTGCACTGCACGCTGGGCGTGCAACTGGCGGCTGCGGGCCGCCTCGACGATGCGCTCGCTGCCTTGCAGCGTGCCTGCGAAATGCAACCGCGGCTGGCGCTGGCCTGGTACAACCTCGGTGTACTGAGTGTGCGCGCCGTGCGCTTCGAAGCGGCCGAGGCGGCCTTGCGCAAGGCGGTGGAACTCGCGCCCGGCCAGCTGCCGGCGCGATTGCAACTCGCCGCATTGCTTGCGACGGCCGGACGCGTCGACGATGCGGCGGCGGCGTACCGGGCGGTACTGGCTGCGCATCCGCCATGCGGCGACGCGTGGTGGGGGCTGGCGATGCTCGGCAACGGCGCCATCGGCGACCACGACATTCCTGCCATGCAGGCGGCACTGCGCGATCCGGCCGCCAGCGAGCGCAGCCGGGTTGCCACCGGTTTTGCGATCGGTCGCGTGCTGGATGCCGCTGGACGCTACGCCGAGGCAATGGGTGTGTTGAAGGAAACCCATGCGCACGCCGGCAAATTGCAGCGCTGGGACACGCAGGCGTTTGCGCGGGGCCGCGATGCCATCCTCGCGGCGTTCGCGACGCCGCCGCCCACCGCCGTGACATCGCTCGGCCAAGGCGTGATCTTCATCGTCAGCCTGCCGCGCTCTGGTTCGACCCTGGTCGAGCAGATGCTGGCTTCGCACTCGCGGGTGGAAGGATCGGGCGAACTGCACGACTTGCCGCAGGTGCTGATGGAAGAATCGAAACGGCGCGGGCGGCATTACCCGGAATGGGTCGGCGCGATGGAACCCACCGATTGGCAACGGCTCGGCGAGCGTTACCTCGAACGCACGCAACGCTGGCGACGCGACAAACCGTTCTTCACCGACAAGCTGCCGGGCAACTGGCTGCACGTCGGCGCGATCCGGGCCATGTTGCCGGGTGCGAAGATCGTGGTGTGCCGCCGCGATCCGGTGGAAACCTGCTTTGCCTGCTACCGCCAGTTCATGACCGCGGACGGGCAGGGCTGGACCCATCGCTTCGCGGACCTCGGCGCCTATTGGAACGGTTTCGACAGTGCGGTGCGGCAATGGCGGCAGTCGTTCCCGAATGCCGTTCGTGAGCAGTCGTACGAATCCCTGATCGGCGATACCGAAAACGAGGTGCGCGGGCTGTTGGCGTTCTGCGGGCTCGACTATGAGCAAGCCTGCCTCGATTTCCACCACAATCCGCGCGCGGTGCGATCGCCGAGTGCGCCGCAGGTACGCGAGCCGCTGCGGCACGACACCGCACGGGCATCGCGCTACGGTGCCTTGCTGGACCCCCTTCGCGATGCGTTGGGATTCGTCGACATCATGAGCGGGCACTGAGAGCGGATTGGTTCGAGCGGTCCACGTACACGACGCGCCGCTGCGTCACATCGCATTCAACGCGGCTGCGGCCTGCTTGAACGCGGGATCCATCGCCAAGGCTGCCTGGTATTGCGAGCGTGCGGCATCCTCGTCGCCGGCGATCGAATACAGCATGCCCAACTGGTAGCGCGCCCATTTGTACGTGGGTGTGTCCGGCTGCCAGCGGTGCGGCATGGTCAGGTACTGTTGCAGGTAGCGGATGCCTTCCTGCACGTGGTCGCCGCTGAGTGCGGCAACGCGTCCGAATTGGTAATAGTTGCCGCTGTTCGCCGGATTCTCGCGGATGCCCGCCGCGAAGGCTGCCAATGCGCCGCCGTAGTCTTTTTGCGAGGCCAGGAATTTGCCGAGGTACATGTCGCCGTTGCCGGTGGTGCCGAGCTTCGCGGCAGTACGCATGCAGCGTTCGGCCGTGGCCGGATCATGCTTCTTCATCGCGAGTTTGGCGCGCAGCGCGTTGGCGCGTACCGGATCGAATTCCTCCAGCGCGTCGATCTGCTGTTTCGCTTTGGCGAGGCTGCCGCCGGCAATACCGGGCGCGATGAGGTAGAAGCTGGCAAGATCGGCGTGCGCATCGGCGCTTTGCGGCGCCAGTTCGACCGCGCGAAGGAAGGCTGCGCGAACCTTGTGGGCCATGCCGAGCTTGCGGAAGATGTTCACGTCGTGGGCGTAATGCGCGTAGGCATAGCCCAGCAGCATCTGGAACTCGGCATCCGTCGGCACCGACGCCACCGCGCGCTTCGCCCACGTCACCGCGGCCTGGTTGCGGCCTTCGGTCAGTTCAAGCTTGGCCATGC
>DASSRT010000245.1:0-17878 GCA_035701705.1 Rhodanobacteraceae bacterium | reverse complement strand
CGAACGCGAGCGGAACCGGAGTTGAGTCATGAAAGCCACCGGCAATTTCGACAAGGTCAAGGACGTCGACCCGATGGTCGCGTTGACCGACGAAACGCGCGCGCACATCGATCATTGGGCTGCGAAATTCCCGCCGGATCGCAAGCGCTCGGCGCTGATCCAGGGCCTGATGGCGGCGCAGGAACAGAACGGCGGGCATCTCACCGATGCGCTGATGGTGGCGACCGCGAAGTACCTCGACCAGCCGCCGTTGTACGCCTACGAAGTTGCGACGTTCTA
The DNA here is from genome assembly GCA_035701705.1 of Rhodanobacteraceae bacterium. Lineage (GTDB taxonomy): Bacteria > Pseudomonadota > Gammaproteobacteria > Xanthomonadales > Rhodanobacteraceae > 66-474. The sequence continues at coordinate 17,599 of DASSRT010000245.1, read as the reverse complement.
CTCGATGTTCGAGACCGAAACGGTCGGGCGCCACAACGTCGCGGTATGCACCAACATTTCCTGCTGGCTGAACGGTGCCGACGGCATCGTGCAGCAATGCGAAAAGAAGCTCGGCGTGAAGTTGGGCGGCAGCACTGCCGATGGGCGCATCTATCTCAAGAAGGAAGAGGAGTGCCTCGCGGCTTGCTGCGGCGCGCCGATGATGGTGGTCGATGGCCACTATCACGAGAAACTGACGCCCGAGAAGGTCGACGCAATTCTGGATGGATTGAAATAACGCGACGCCGTCATCTCCGCGAAGGCGGAGATCCAGTGTCTTGGTGTCTGGAAGGCGAAGCCACTTGATTTCCGCCTGCGCGGGAATGACGAGCTGGAATGATTGGTGAACTGAGATATGGCATACGGTCCCGAACCACAACAGCATCAGGTCGTCTACACCACGCTGCATTTCGATACGCCGTGGACGATCGACAACTACCGCAAGACCGGCGGCTGGCAGGCGTGGGAGAAGATCCTCGCCGAGAAGACCGACCCGGCCGCGATCATCGACGAGCTGAAGAAAAGTTCGTTGCGTGGCCGCGGTGGTGCAGGCTTCCCGACCGGCATGAAGTGGTCGTTCATGCCGCGCAATGCGCCGGGGCAAAAATACATCCTGTGCAATTCGGATGAATCGGAACCCGGCACCTGCAAGGATCGCGACATCCTGCGCTTCAACCCGCACGCGGTGCTGGAGGGCATGGCGATCGCCTGCTACGCCACGGGTTCCACCGTGGCCTACAACTACCTGCGTGGCGAGTTCCACCACGAGCCGTTCGAACACATCGAGCAGGCGCTGCACGAGGCCGAAGCGGCGGGCTTGCTGGGCAAGAACATTCGCGGCAGCGGCATCGACGTCACCATCCACAATGCGCTGGGTGCCGGCGCCTACATCTGCGGCGAGGAAACCGCGCTGATGGAATCGCTGGAAGGCAAGAAGGGCTGGCCGCGCTACAAGCCACCGTTTCCTGCCAACTTCGGCTTGTATGGGCGCCCGACCACGATCAACAACACCGAAACCTACGCGTCGGTGCCGGCGATCCTGCGCGGTGGCGCCGATTGGTTCCTCAATCTCGGCAAGCCCAACAACGGCGGCCCGAAGATCTTTTCGGTGTCGGGCCACGTCAACAAACCCGGCAATTACGAGATCCGCCTCGGCACGCCGTTCGCCGACCTGCTGGAACTCGCCGGTGGTGTACGCAATGGCCACAAGTTGAAGGCGGTGATTCCGGGCGGCTCGTCGATGAAGGTGCTGAAAGCCGACAAGATGATGGAATGCACCATGGACTATGACTCGATCCGCGCTGCGGGTTCGGGCCTGGGTTCCGGTGCAGTGATCGTGATGGACGAAACCACCTGCATGGTGCGCGCCTGCGAACGCATCAGCCAGTTCTACCACATGGAATCCTGCGGCCAGTGCACGCCGTGCCGCGAAGGCACCGGCTGGATGCACCGCGTATTGAGCCGCATCGTCGCCGGTGGCGGCACCCCGGATGACCTGCATCGGCTGAGAGCCGTCGCGGGCCAGATCGAAGGCCACACCATCTGCGCATTCGGCGAAGCCGCGGCGTGGCCGGTGCAGGCCTTCCTCGCGAATTTCTGGGACGAGTTCGAGTACTTCTGCAAGAACGGCCGGTCGATGGTGGACGATCAATTGGGGATTGCGGCATGAACGGTTGTCCGCAAATCGCAAAAACAAAAAACCTTTTTGTCCGCAAAGGACGCAAAGTGCGCAAGGGAAAGCAAAGCCTTTTTGTTTTTTCGCGTCCTTCGCGTTCTTCGCGGACAGAAGCTCGTGCCTTTGGTGGGGATACACGATGAGCGCGCAACCGAAAGACACCGCGCCACCGGTCGAGATGGTGGAATTCGAGGTGGATGGCCACCCGGTCAAGGCCCCCAAGGGTTCGATGATCATCCAGGCCACCGACGCCGCCAAGATCCCGGTGCCGCGTTTCTGCTACCACGAGAAACTGCCGATCGCGGCGAACTGCCGCCAGTGCATGGTGGAAGTGGAGATGGGCGGCAAGATGATTCCGAAGCCGCAGCCCGCCTGCGCCACGCCCGTCGCGGCCGGCATGAAGGTGTTCACGCGTTCGCCCAATGCCATGCAGTGGCAGCGCAACACCATGGAGTTCCTGCTGATCAACCACCCGCTGGATTGCCCGATCTGCGATCAGGGCGGCGAGTGCGAGCTGCAGGACATCTCGATGGGCTACGGCCGTTCGGTGTCGCGCTTCAGCGAACGCAAGCGCACCGTCAGCGACGAAAACATCGGGCCACTGGTCGCGACCGAGATGACGCGCTGCATCCATTGCACGCGCTGCGTGCGTTTCGTCGGCGAGATCGCTGGCACCCACGAGCTCGGCGACATGAGCCGCGGTGACCGTCATGTGATCGGCACCTACATCGGCCGCACCATCGAATCCGAACTTTCCGGCAACGTCATCGACGTGTGCCCGGTCGGCGCGCTCACCGACAAGGTGTACCAGTTCAAGGCGCGCGCGTGGGAGATGATCGCCAGGCCGTCGATCGGTTACCACGACGCGCTGGGTTCGAACCTGTGGCTGCACACCAAGCGTGGCAAGACCCTGCGCGTGGTGCCGCGCGACAACGAAGCCATCAACGAGTGCTGGCTCGCCGATCGCGACCGCTACAGCCACGAAGGCCTGTATGCCGACGACCGCGCCGAAAAACCGCTCGTCCGCAAGGGCGGCGAGCTGGTCGAAGTCGAATGGGACGAGGCCATCGCCTTCGTTGCCGATGGCTTGAAGCAGGCCGGCAGCGATGTCGGCGCGTTGCTGGCGCCGATGACTTCATGCGAAGAGGGCGCCTTGCTGGCGCGACTGTTGCGCGGGCTTGGCAGCGACCGGATCGACCATCGCCTGCGCATCCAGGATTTGTCGGACGGCGGCCCGGCCGGGCAGTGTTTCGAGATGCCGGTGGCGCAGGTGCAGGATGTCAGCGCGGCGCTGGTCATCGGCTGCAATCCGCGCACCGAAATGCCGTTGCTGAACCACCGCCTGCGTCATGCCAGCCGCCACGATGCTTCGAAGCATCCGGTGTCCAATCCCGCGCACTACGACATGTCCGAGGTGCACGGCGCGAGGATCTTTGCGCTGAATCCCGTCCAGTTCAAGGCCAATTTCGAACTCGCCGGCGAGCGCGTTTTCGCGCCGCAGGATTTCGTCGACGCGCTGTTGATCACGGCGAAAGCCGCGGGCGCCACGAGCGACGATCCGGCGCTGACTGCTGCCATTGCAGCCGCCGATGACAAGGACGAGGCGCGCCAGTGGGCTGCGGCCTTGCGCGACAGCACGACGTCAGTCGTGATCCTCGGCGATGCCGCGACCCAGCATCCGCAGGCTGCGTGGCTGCGCGCGCTGGCGCGCGCGATCGCCAAGGCCACCGGCAGTGCGTTCAATGAATTGCCGTCCGGCGCCAATGCGGTCGGTCTCGCGCGCGTGGGTGCGCAATCGGCCGGCGGTGCCAGGGCGATGCTCGAACACGCGCCGAAGGCACTGGTCACCTGGCAGGCTGGCTCGCAGGACACCTACGCGCCGTCGGCCTATGCGCATGCACGCAAGTCCGCCGACTTCTACGTCTACGCCGGTGCCTACGCCTGCGAAGGCGTGCGCAGGACGGCACATGCAGTGTTGCCGCTGGGGCTGCCGCCGGAAATCGATGGCACCTATGTCAACGTCGATGGGGTCGTGCAATCCGTGGCCGCGGGCTCGCAGCTGCCGGGTGAGGCGCGCCCGGGCTGGAAGGTCTTGCGCGCGCTGGGTGCCGCGCTCGGCGTTGCAGGCTTCGCTTTTGTCGACCTTGCCGATGTCCACCAGCAGATCGCCGCGCAGGTGGAACAACCGGTGGCTGCGGCGCCCAAGCCGCTCGGCCAGCGCGCGACCAGCGTGGCCGGCGTGCTGACGCGCGTGGCGACGGTCGGCATCTATCGCTCGGATGCGGTGGTGCGGCGTGCCACGGCGTTGCAGAAGCATCCGTTGAACCGCGCACCGGCGTTGCGCATCGGTGCCGGGGATGCGCGCAGCCTCGGTCTTTCCAATGGCGGCAAGGCGGACGTCGATGGCGTCGTGTTGCCGGTGGCGATTGATGCCGCGGTGCCGAAGGGCTGCGCGTGGATCGAGGCCGGATTCGAGGCGACCGCATCGCTGCCGCCACACGGTGCTGCGCTCGCGATCAAGGCGGTGGCCGCATGAACATGAACTCCGACACGATGATCGTGTTGTGGACGCTCGCCAAGATCCTGATCGTGGCGGTGCCGGTGATCATCACGGTGGCGTTCTACGTTTGGTGGGAACGCAAGGTGATCGGCTGGATGCACGTGCGCATGGGGCCGAACAAGATCGGCCCGTTCGGCCTGCTGCAGGCGTTCGCGGACGTGACGAAGCTCCTGATCAAGGAGATCATCATCCCGACCAACGCCAACCGCTTCCTGTATTTCACCGCGCCGTTGCTGTCGGTGATCCCGGCACTGGCGGTGTGGGCGATCGTGCCGTTCGACAAGGGCTTGGTGATTTCCAACGCCAACGCCGGCGTGCTGTTCCTGCTGGCGATGACGTCGCTCGGCGTGTACGGCATCATCCTCGCCGGCTGGGCGTCCAATTCGCGCTACGCATTGCTGGGTGCGATGCGTTCGGCCGCGCAGATGATCTCCTACGAAATCTGCATGGGCATGGCACTGGTCTGCGTGCTGGTGCTGGCCGGCAGCCTGAACTTCTCGGCGATCGTCGAAGCGCAGGCGGGCTCGAAGGGCCTGTTCGACTGGTTCTGGCTGCCACTGCTGCCGATGTTCTTCGTGTATTACATCTCGGGCGTGGCGGAAACCAATCGCCTGCCGTTCGACGTGGCCGAGGGCGAATCGGAAATCGTCGCCGGCTTCCACGTGGAGTATTCGGGCTCGGCGTTCGCGCTGTTCTTCCTCGCCGAATACGCCAACATGATCCTGTTGTCGTTCCTCGCGCCGATCCTGTTCATGGGCGGCTGGTTGAGCCCGTTCCAGGGCTGGGGTCTCGGCTGGCTGTCGGAAGCCGGCTGGTGGTGGCTGTTCCTGAAGTTCTTCGTGTTCGCCACTTCGCTGTTGTGGCTGCGCGCGACCTTCCCGCGCTACCGCTACGACCAGATCATGCGGCTGGGCTGGAAAGTGTTCATTCCGATCTCGATTGCGTGGATCTTCGTGGCGGGCCTGCTTCGCTACTTCAACGTCGTGACGATAGGGCATTGAGATGGGATTTTTGAAATGAACCGGATCGTTGCGTATTTCAAGAGCCTGTTGCTGCTGGAACTCGCGGCCGGCTTGTGGCTGACGCTGAAGTACCTGTTCAAGCCCAAGTACACGCTGCGCTTCCCGATGGAGAGCATCCCGCGGTCGGTGCGCTTCCGCGGCCTGCACGCGCTGCGCCGCTATCCGAACGGCGAGGAGCGCTGCATCGCGTGCAAGCTGTGCGAAGCGGTGTGCCCGGCGCTCGCCATCACCATCGATTCGGCGCCGCGTGCCAGCGACGGCCAGCGCCGCACCACGCGCTACGACATCGATCTCTTCAAGTGCATCTATTGCGGCTTCTGCGAAGAGAGTTGTCCGGTCGATTCCATCGTGCTCACCGATCTGCTCGAGTACCACATGGAACGTCGCGGCGAGAACGTGGTGACCAAGCCCCAGCTGCTCGCGATCGGCGATCGTTTCGAGGCCAGCATTGCCGCCAATCGCGCGCAAGATGCGGCGTACAGGTGACCCCATGACACACGCAACCCTCCAGATGGTCTGTTTCATCGTGTTCGCCGTGGTCGCGGTCGGTGCGGCGCTGGCCGTGGTCGCGGCGAAAAATACCGTGCACGGCGTGCTGGCGCTGGTGCTCACGTTTTTCTCGACGGCCTGCATCTGGATGCTGGCCGAGGCGGAATTCCTGTCGCTGGCGCTGGTGGTGGTGTACGTCGGCGCGGTGATGGTGCTGTTCCTGTTCGTGGTGATGATGCTCGACATCGACATGGAACCGATGCGCGAGGGCTTCATCAGGTACCTGCCGGTCGGCATCGTGGCCGCCGCCATCATGCTGGTCGAAATGCTCGGCATCATCGGCGTGCGTGCGCTCGGCGTGCAGGCAGGTGCCAATCCCGCCGGCGCGTCCAACATCAAGTGGCTCGGAGACGCGCTGTTCACGCGTTTCCTGCTGCCGTTCGAGATCGCGGCGTTGATTCTGACCGTGGGCCTGGTCGCGGCCGTGGTGCTGGCCTTGCGCGTACGCACGTTCTCGAAACGCCAGAATCCCGCGCAGCAGTCGGCGGTGCGCGCTGCCGGCCGCGTACGCATGGTGAAAATGGAAGCGTCGACACTGGCGCCCGCGTCCGCACCCGCCACCGAGGAGCCGCAGGCATGATCGCCGTCCCGCTGTCCTGGTACATCGTGTTCGCGACGGTGCTGTTCTGCATCGCGATCGCCGGCATCTTCATCAACCGCAAGAACGTGATCGTGCTGCTGATGTGCATCGAGCTGATGCTGCTCGCCGTCAACACCAATTTCGTCGCGTTCTCGCGCTTCCTCGGCAATCCCGACGGACAAGTGTTCGTGTTCTTCATCCTGACGGTGGCCGCGGCCGAATCTGCGATCGGCCTCGCCATCGTCGTCCTGATGTTCCGCAATCGCCGCACGATCAACGTCGGCGGAATCGACTCGCTGCGCTACTAGGGGGACACCGCATGAAACATCGTTGCATGCGCTGCCGCGCCCATGGCGACGCGGCCAATCGGGAAATCATTGCCGTGATGCGTGAGGTGCAGCCGTGATCAGCCAGACCCTCCTGATCGTGCTGGCGGTCGCGCCGCTGGCCGGTGCCCTGATCGCTGGTCTCGGCCGCAAGCAGGTCGGACGCGCCGGCGCCGCGGCAATCGCGACCATTTCGGTGGCGCTGTCGTTCGCATTGTCGTGCGTGGTGTTCTACCAACTGGTGTGGGGCGGGGCTTCGGTCTTCAACGCCAACGTCTACACCTGGCTGGAAGTGGGCAAGCTCTCGATCGGCATCGGTTTCCTGGTCGACCGCCTGACCGCGCTGATGCTGGTGGTGGTGACGTTCGTGTCGCTGATGGTGCACATCTACACCATCGGTTACATGCGCGACGACCCGGGCTTCCAGCGCTTCTTCGCCTACATCGCGCTGTTCACCTTCTCGATGTTGATGCTGGTGCTGGCCAACAACTTCCTGCAGCTGTTCGTGGGTTGGGAACTGGTGGGCCTGGTGTCGTACCTGCTGATCGGCTTCTGGTTCGAGCGCCCGACTGCCAGCTTCGCGGCGCTGAAGGCGTTCCTGGTCAACCGCGTCGGCGACTTCGGATTCATCCTCGGCATCGCCGCGGTGCTGTACGCGTTCCACACGCTCGATTATTCGGCCGTGTTCGCACAGGCGCCGGACCTTGCGGGCCGTAGCATCGACGTGGTCGGCGGGCATCCGTGGTCGCTGGCCACGTTGATCTGCCTGCTGCTGTTCGTGGGCGCCTGCGGCAAGTCCGCGCAGGTGCCGTTGCACGTGTGGCTGCCCGATTCGATGGAAGGCCCGACGCCGATCTCGGCGTTGATCCACGCCGCGACCATGGTCACCGCGGGCATCTTCATGGTGGCGCGGATGTCGCCGCTGTACGAGATGTCGCCGACCGCGCTGTCGGTGGTGCTGATCGTGGGTGCGACCACGGCCTTCTTCATGGGCCTGGTCGGCATCGTGCAGAACGACATCAAGCGCGTGATCGCGTATTCCACCCTGTCGCAGCTCGGCTACATGGTCGTCGCGCTGGGCGTGTCGGCGTATGCGGCCGGCATCTTCCACCTGATGACCCATGCGTTCTTCAAGGCGTTGCTGTTCCTCGGCGCGGGCTCGGTGATCGTGGCGATGCACCACGAGCAGGACATGCGCTACATGGGCGGCCTGCGCAAGCGCATGCCGATCACCTGGCTGACGATGTGGGCGGGCACGCTGGCGTTGTGCGCGGCACCGGGCTTTTCGGGATTCTTCTCGAAGGACCAGATCATCGATGCGGTCGGCGAGTCGCACATCTTCGGCTCGACCTACGCGTACTGGTGCGTGCTGCTGGGCGTGTTCGTGACCGCGCTCTACAGTTTCCGCCTGCTGTACATGACCTTCCACGGCAAGGAGCGCTTCAAGGTCGAGCATGGTGCGCACGATTCGCACGACCATCACCAGGGCCTGCTGGCGCACGCCCCCAAGGAATCGCCGTGGGTGATCACGCTGCCGCTGGTGTTGCTGGCGATTCCATCGGTCATCATCGGCTGGTTCACGATCAAGCCGTTGCTGTACGACGGCTGGTTCGGCAGCGCGATCAGGGTGCTGCCGGCGCACGACGTGCTGGCGAAGATGGGCGAGGAGTTCCACGGCACCGGCGCGATGTTCTGGCACAGCTTCACCACGGCGCCGTTCTGGATCGCCTTTGCCGGCTTCGCCGTGGCGACGTACGTGTACCTGTTCAATCCGGCGCTGGCCGACCGCGCGGCGCGGATGTTCCTGCCGGTGTTCAAGATGCTGACGCGCAAGTTCTGGGTGGACGAGGTTTACTACAACCTGTTCGCGCGTGGCGGCATCAAGCTTGGCCGCATCTTCTGGAAGGGCGGTGACGCCGGCCTCATCGACGGCGCGATGGTCAATGGTTCGGCCGCGGTGGTCGAGCGCGGTTCGCGCGTGTTCCGCCGCCTGCAGACCGGGTTTCTCTATCACTACGCATTCGCGATGATCCTGGGCTTGATCGTCCTGTTGGGCGGGCTTTGGTACTGGGGGCTGGCATGAATGCTTTTTTATGTGCTTGCAGCGAGACCGCGAGACAGCGTGGGATGCGCCGACACCGACAGATTTTCTTCCCCCTTCCGCAGGAAGGGGGACTGAGGGGGATGAGTACCGTTCAATTCGGTGTCATCCCCCCGCCGCTGCGCGGCGACCCCCTTCCCATGGAAGGGGGTGAGTACCGGCCCCCGTCTGCCGGTCCCCGGTCGCCGATCAAGGATTTCGCATGAGCAACTGGCCCATCCTCAGCATTCTGACCTGGCTGCCTTGCGCAGGTGCGATCCTGGTGCTGTTTGCCGGTGATGCGCGCCCGCGTCTGGCGCGCTGGCTGACGCTGGCATTCACTGTCATCACCTTCGCGTTGAGCCTGGTGATGCTCACGCAATACCACGCCGGTCCGGGTGGCTTCCAGCTGCAGGAAAACCTTGCCTGGATCCCCGGCATCCACACCAGCTACCACCTTGGCGTCGACGGCATTGCCGTCGCCCTGATCGTGCTGACCTCGTTCACCTCGATCCTCGTGATCGGCGGCGCGTGGCAGGTGATCAAGGACAAGGTGCACCAGTACATGGCGGCGATGCTGGTGCTCGAAGGCCTCTTGATCGGCGTGTTCTGTGCGATGGACGCGCTGCTGTTTTACCTGTTCTTCGAAGCCATCCTGATCCCGATGTTCTTCCTGATCGGCATCTGGGGCGGGCCGCGCCGCGTGTACGCGACGCTGAAGTTCTTCATTTACACGTTCTTCGGCTCGATCTTCTTCCTGATCGGCCTGCTCTACATGTACCACCGCGCCGGCACCTTCGACCTGCAGACGCTGTGGGCGTTTCCGTTCACGATGCAGGAGCAGACCTGGCTGTTCTTCTCGTTCCTGATCGCCTTCGCGGTGAAGACCCCGATGGTGCCAGTGCATACGTGGTTGCCCGACGCGCATGTCGAGGCGCCCACCGGCGGCTCGGTGATCCTGGCCGCGATCATGTTGAAGGTCGGCACCTACGGTTTCATCCGCTTCTCGCTGCCGATCACGCCGGATGCCTCGCAGCATTTCGCGTGGTTGGTGATTGTCTTGAGCCTCATCGCGATCATCTACATCGGCTATGTCGCGCTGGTGCAGCCCGACATGAAGAAGCTGGTCGCGTATTCATCCATCGCGCACATGGGTTTCGTCACCCTCGGCCTGTTCATCGTCTACATCCTGGCGCGCCAGATGCACGACGTGCAGACGGCCGCGCTCGGCGTGCAGGGCGCGGTGGTGCAGATGGTCTCGCATGGCTTCGTCTCGGGCGCGTTGTTCACCTGCATCGGCGTGATGTACGACCGCCTGCACACACGCGAGATCGCGGCCTACGGCGGCCTCGCCAAGGTGATGCCGTGGTTCGCCGCATTCTGGGTGTTGTTCGCGATGGCCAATTGCGGCCTGCCGTTCACCTCGGGCTTCGTCGGCGAGTTCATGGTGATCATGTCGGCCTTCACCGCGAACCCGTGGATCGCGCTGCTGGCCGCGTACTCGCTGATCATCGGCGCGGGTTACACGCTGTACCTCGTCAAGCGCATCGTGTGGGGCACGGCGCCGACCAAGGAAGCGGCGGCGATGCCGGAAATCAATACGCGCGAGGGGCTGGTGCTCGGCGCCTTCGCGGTGGCGGTGCTGGCGATGGGCGTGTACCCATGGCCGCTGATGCACCTGATGGATTCATCGGTGTCGCAACTCGTGACGCATTTGTTGGCCAGCAAGATCGGATGAGGATCCAAGCATGTTTTCCGTGAACGACCTGCTGGTGATGGTGCCCGAGCTGTATCTGACGGTGGCGGCGTGCCTGGTGTTGCTGTTCGACGTGTTCCTGAAGGACGAGCAGCGCGATGCCACGCATTGGCTCGCGATCATCGTGCTGCTGGGCGCGATCTTCCTGGTGATCCACGGCCAGGCGCCGGATACCGTGACCGCGTTCGGCGGCATGTTCGTCCGCGACCACATGGCCGAGATCCTGAAAGTCACGGTGCTGATCGCGACGATCCTGATGTTCGTGATCGCGCGGCCGTGGCTGAAGGACCGCCAGTTGTTCATCGGCGAGTTCTACTCGCTGGCGATCTTCTCGGTACTCGGCGTGATGTTGCTGGTCTCGGCCGGCAGCCTGATCACCGTCTACCTCGGGCTGGAGCTTTTCGCGTTGCCGGCCTATGCGCTGGTGGCGCTGAACCGCGAATCGAAGCTGTCCTCGGAAGCGGCGATCAAGTTCTTCGTGCTGGGCGCACTGGCGTCGGGCCTGATGCTGTTCGGCATGTCGCTGATCTACGGCGCCACCGGCACGCTGGCGCTGGACAAGATCTTTGCCGTCGCCGGCACCACCCCGCATCCGCACCTGCTGAAGCTGGGCCTGGTGTTTCTGGTGGTCGGCATCGGTTTCGAGTTCGGTGCGGTGCCGTTCCACATGTGGCTGCCGGATGTGTACGAAGGCGCGCCCACGCCGATCGCGATGTACATCAGCGCGGTGCCGAAACTCGCCGCGGTGGGGCTGGCGTACCGGCTGCTGGAAGTGGGGTTGGGGCCGCTCGCCGCGGACTGGCACATCATGCTGGCGATCATGGCGGCGCTCTCGTTGCTGGTCGGCAACATCGTCGCGATCGCGCAGAAGAACTTCAAGCGCATGCTGGCGTACTCCACCATTTCGCACATGGGCTTCGTGTTCCTCGCCTTGTCCAACCCTTCCGCGGAAGGCTACTCGGCGGCGTTGTTCTACGCGGTGTGCTTCGCGTTGATGGAAACCGTGGCCTTCGGCGTGATCCTGGCGCTCGGGCGCAAGGGCTTCGAGTGCGAGATGATCGACGACTTGAAGGGCCTCAACCGGCGCTCGCCATGGTTCGCCGGAATGATGGCGATCGCGATGTTCTCGCTGGCGGGTATTCCTCCGCTGTGGGGCTTCATCGCCAAGGTGCTGGTGTTGAAGGCGGCGATCGACGGCGGCCTGCTGTGGCTGGCGATCGTCGCGATCATCTGCGCGATCATCGGGCTCTTCTATTACCTGCGCATCGTCAAGGTGATGTACTTCGACGCGCCGGTGGAAGGCGCCGAGCCGTTGCAGGCCAAGTCGGACCTCACGCTGCGGCTGGTGCTGTCGATCAACGCGCTCGGCCTGATCGCGATGATCGGCTTCTCGGGCACGCTGTTCGAATGGTGCCGGGCTGCGTTCGGGATTTGAGCACGCTGCTGGCGCAGCGCTGAACGAATCCGTCCGCGATTCGCCGCGTGCGATGCATCGGCGCACTGCGGGAATTTCGAGGGACCAGCGATTCCCCAAACCCGCGCGTTTTGCACTTTCTGTCTTGCAAAACGCGCGTTTGAACGCCATAATGCGCGTTCCCTGTTGCGGGGTGGAGCAGTCTGGCAGCTCGTCGGGCTCATAACCCGAAGGTCGCAGGTTCAAATCCTGCCCCCGCTACCAGTTTCGGGATCGGATGGATCCGGTCGAGGTTCACGGTCAAGGATGACCTGCATGTGGCACCGCAAGGATGCGGAACGCCGGATCAGGATCAAAACCGGCGATCTTATGGAATGGGCCTCGTGCCCATTTTTCATTTCCGGGATTCGCGATTCGACATGGACACCGCTGCAATTGCCATACGCGTGGCGCCGGCCCTCACGGAACTCGGCCTGGAATGCCTCGGCGTGGAATGGAATGCCGGCCACGGCGGCGGCCTGCTGCGCGTGTACATCGATTCGCTGGATCACACCGGCGATGCCGCGAATGCCGTCGGCGTCGACGATTGCGAGGCGGCCAGCCGGGAAATTTCCGCGTTGCTGGACGTGGACGATGCCATTCCCGGGCACTACGTGCTGGAAGTGTCGTCGCCCGGCATTGAAAGGCCGCTGTTCACCGCCGCCCAGTTCGCACGCTTCATCGGTGACGAGGTGAAGCTGACCTTGAAGTTGCCGCGCGACGGCCGGCGCCGGTTTCGCGGCAGGATCGCGACGGTTGCCGGCAACGCCATCGGCCTGGATGTCGACGGTGTCCGCGTCGAGCTTGCCGAGGACGGGATCGAAAGCGCGCAGCTGGTGCCGGATTGGGATGCGCTCGGCTATGCGCCGAAGCAGAAACCCGGCAAGGCAGCGAAGCCGGACGCGCGCAAGCGCAAGGGTTGATCTGGAAGTGCAGGGTTCCGGCGTCCGCCGGAATATCGAGTTTGACGAAGCCGTACGCATGCATGCGGCTTCAATGGAGCCAAAGAGATGAATCGCGACTTGTTGTTGATCGTTGAAACCGTGGCCGCCGAGAAGGCTGTTCCGCGCGACGTTATTTTCGGTGCGCTGGAAGCAGCGCTGGCAACGGCTGCCAAGAAGCGCTATCCGGACGAAGAGCCGGACGTGCGCGTGGCCATCGATCAGGAGACCGGCGACTACGAAACCTTCCGCCGCTGGGAAGTCATCGCCGACGACGGCGAAATGGAGTCCCCGGATTGGCAGTTGCGCCAGATGGACGCCGTCGACGAGCGCCCGGGCGCCGAGGTCGGTGAATACATCGAGCAGCAGATCGAGAACCCGGAGTTCGGGCGCATCACGGCGCAAGCCGCCAAGCAGGTGATCGTGCAGCGCATCCGCGAGGCCGAGCGGGCGCAGGTGGTCGAAGCCTGGAAGGATCGCGTGGGCGAGCTGGTCAACGCCGTTGCCAAGCGCGTCGAGCGTGGCAACGTCTATCTCGATCTCGGTGGCAACGCCGAAGCCTTCATTCCGCGCGACAAGGCGATTCCGCGCGAAGCCGTGCGCGTCGGTGACCGCGTGCGTGGTTACCTGTACGAAGTGCGTTCCGAACCGCGTGGCCCGCAGTTGTTCGTCTCGCGCACCGCGCCGGAATTCATGATGGAGTTGTTCAAGCTGGAAGTGCCGGAAGTCGGCCAGGGCATCGTCGAGATCCGCGCCTGCGCACGCGACGCCGGCGATCGCGCCAAGATCGCGGTGGAAGCGCACGACAAGCGCACTGATCCGATCGGCGCCTGCATCGGCATGCGCGGTTCGCGCGTGCAGGCGGTGTCCAACGAGTTGAACGGCGAGCGCATCGACATCGTGTTGTGGAACGATGCGCCGGCGCAGTTCGTGATCAACGCGATGGCGCCGGCCGAGGTGCAGTCGATCATCGTCGATGAAGACAAGCGCTCGATGGACATCGCGGTCGCCGAGGACAAGTTGTCGCAGGCGATCGGCCGCGGCGGCCAGAACGTGCGGCTCGCCAGCAAGCTGACCGGCTGGGACTTGAAGGTGATGACCCAGGACCAGGCCGTCGCCAAGAGCGAAGCCGAGCAGGAAGCGGCGCGGCAGCTGTTCATGGACAAGCTCGAAGTCGACCAGGAAATCGCCAACATCCTGGTGCAGGAAGGTTTCTCGACGATCGAGGAAATCGCCTACGTGCCGACCGGCGAATTGCTGGCGGTGGAGGGCTTCGACGAGGACATCGTCGAGGAGTTGCGCACGCGCGCCAAGGATTCGCTGCTTACCGAAGCGCTGGCTGTCGAGGAAGATCTCGACGAGCACGCGCCGTCAGCGGAATTGTCTGCCCTGGAGGGCATGGACGAGGAAACCGCGTACGCCTTGGCGGCGAGCGGGATCGTCACGGTGGACGATCTGGCCGATCAGGCGGTGGACGACCTGATCGAGATCGAGGGCATGGACGAGGAGCGTGCAGCGGCGCTAATCATGGCCGCACGTGCACCGATGATCGCCAGGCTGGAGCAACAGGCAGGTTGATTACTGCGCGGCCAATGTGGGTCGTTTGCGCATCCAGGACAAGGAACCTCTGATTTCCAGGGATTTCTGCGGTGCAGGGACGCACCGCCCGCGAGTCAATCGCCGCAGGCGATTGACTCGTCGAAGCCGAGTCCGGACCTGTGCCGGGCTCGGCGCGCTCCGACAAATCCCGGATGGATTTGTTCAGAGCTTCGATAATGGGCGGCCGGCAAGGCGCCGCGTGCACGACCGGCGGTGAAACCGTCGCGCGTTGCAGCCTTGCAAGGCGTCATTGAGAGGTACGACACGATGTCAGACATCACAATCAGGCAATTGGCGAACACCCTGCGAACGCCGGAGGACAAGCTGCTGGCGCAGCTGGCGGAAGCCGGGATGCGGTTCGACGGGCCCGAGCAGGTCATCAGCAACCGCGAGAAGGCCAAGCTGCTTGAATTCCTGCGCAGCAACCACGGCAAGCAGTCCTCTGCGGCCGTGGCGGCGCCGCGCCAGGTCACCCTGAACCGGCGCAAGGTCAGCGAAATCACGGTCGCAGGCAGCGGTCGCGGTGCAGCCGCGAAGACCGTCAACGTCGAAGTGCGCGCACGCCGCACCTACGTCAAGCGCGCCGCCGTTCCGGCCGCGGCCGGTGGCGTGGTCGACAGCGAGCGCGAGGACGCCCTGCGCAAGCTGAAGGAATCGCAGGAACAACACGATCGCGAGGTGGCCGAGCTGGCCGAGGTCGATCGCCGACGCAAACAGGAACAAGAGGAGCAGGCGGCCGCCGAGGCCGAACGCAAGCGCGCGGAAGAAGAGCGTGCGCGCGAGGCGGCGGAAGCCGCTGCGCAAGACGCCACGAATGCCGCGCCTGCGGCCGAGGCGACTGCTGCGCCCGCGCGCCGCCATGAAGCGCCGAAGCCCCAGCATGCCAAGGACGACGCCGCCCACAAGGCCAAGCGTGCGCGTGGTTCGCACCGGATGCGCGAGCTCGATGACGAAGGTCCGGCCCGCCATGCGCCGGGCGAGTTGCATCTGACGGACGCCGAACGCGCGCGCCGTTCCACGCGCAAACGCGGCAAGACCCGGATCGACCTGTCCGGCATCACCGGCCAGCACGGCTTCTCCAAGCCGGTCACGCCGGTGGCGAAGGAAATTCCGATCGGCGAAACGATCGTGGTGTCCGACCTCGCGCAGAAGATGGCGGTGAAGGGCTCCGAGGTCGTCAAGGCGCTGTTCAAGATGGGCACGATGGTCACCATCAACCAGTCGATCGACCACGACACCGCTGCGCTGGTGGTCGAGGAACTGGGCCATACCGCGGTAGCTGCCGAGGAAAAGACGGCCGAGACCGAACTCGCCGCGCACGTCGTCACCGACGCTGCCGAGGGTGACCTGGCGCCGCGTCCGCCGGTGGTCACCATCATGGGCCACGTCGACCACGGCAAGACCTCGTTGCTGGATTACATCCGGCGCACCAAGGTTGCCTCGGGCGAAGCCGGCGGCATCACCCAGCACATCGGGGCCTACCATGTGGATACGCCCAAGGGCGTGATCACCTTCCTCGACACCCCCGGCCATGCCGCGTTCACGTCGATGCGCGCACGCGGCGCGCAATCCACCGACATCGTGGTGCTGGTGGTGGCGGCCGACGACGGCGTGATGCCGCAGACGATCGAGGCGATCCAGCACGCGCGTGCGGCCAAGGTGCCGCTGATCGTCGCGGTCAACAAGATGGACAAATCCGACGCCAACCCGGACAACGTGCGTCAGGGCCTTTCCCAGCACGAAGTGATTTCCGAAGAATGGGGCGGCGATACCCAGTTCGTGCCGGTGTCGGCCAAGACCGGCATGGGCGTGGATGCCTTGCTGGACGCGATCGGCTTGCAGGCCGAAGTGATGGAGCTGAAGGCCGTCCCCGAGGGCCGCGCTTCCGGCGTGGTGATCGAATCCAGCCTCGACAAGGGCCGCGGCCCGGTGGCGACGGTGCTGGTGCAGCAGGGTTTGCTGAAACGTGGCGATTACGTGGTGTGCGGGGTCGAATACGGCCGCGTGCGTGCGCTGTTCGACGAGACCGGCAAGCAAGTCGATGGCGCGGGTCCCTCGATTCCGGTGCAGATGCTGGGCCTGTCGGGCGTGCCCGAAGCCGGTGACGAATTCGTGGTGGTCGCCGATGAAAAATTGGCCCGCAACGTGGTTTCCGAACGCGAATCGAAGCGCCGCGAGAAGCGCCTGGTCACGCGCACCAACACGCTTGAAGAAGTGATGGCGATGATGGGCAAGGGCGAGGGCCAGCAGACCCTCAACATCCTCGTCAAGGCCGACGTGCAAGGTTCCGCCGAGGCCTTGCGCGAATCGCTGGGCGCGATCAGCAATGATCTCATCCGCATCAACGTGATTGCGTCCGGCGTGGGCGGCATCACCGAATCCGATGCCACGCTGGCCTCTGCATCCAAGGCGTTGCTGATCGGCTTCAACGTGCGTGCCGATGCTTCCGCGCGCAAGGTTGTCGACGCCAATGGCGTGGACCTGCGTTACTTCTCGATCATCTATGACGTGATCGACCAGGTGAAACAGGTTGCGTCCGGTTTGCTGGGCATGGAAGTCCGCGAAGAGATCATCGGCACCGCCGAAGTGCGCGACGTGTTCCGTTCCTCGAAGTTCGGCGCCATCGCGGGCTGCATGATCGTCGAGGGTTCGGTGAAGCGGCACAAGCCGATCCGTGTGTTGCGCGATGACGTGGTGATCTTCGAAGGCGAGCTGGAATCGCTGCGCCACTTCAAGGAGAACATCGACGAAGCGAAGAACGGCACCGAATGCGGCATCGGCGTCAAGCAATACAACGACGTCAAGCCGGGTGACCGCATCGAGTGCTTCGAACGCATCGAGGTGGCGAGGACGTTGTGAAGCCGGGACTCGGGACTCGGAAGAGCATAATTACAATGTCGTCATTCCGGACGCCGCACAGCGGCGATCCGGAACCCAGCGCCTGGTGCGGTTTGATTATTTGCAACAAAGTCACTGGGTTCCGGGTTCCACCGCGACGAAATCGCGGTGGCCCCGGAAT
>DASSRT010000244.1:0-20880 GCA_035701705.1 Rhodanobacteraceae bacterium | reverse complement strand
GCCTGGCGGTGGAATTCCACCACTTCGGATTCGATCTGGTCCTCGGTGCAGAAGACGTGGCCGTCGTCCTGGGTGAAATTGCGCACACGCAACAGGCCGTGCAACGCGCCCGACGGTTCGTTGCGCGTGCAGCCGCCGAATTCGCCGATGCGGATCGGCAGGTCGCGATAACTGTGCAGGCCGCTCTTGAAGATCTGCACGTGGCCCGGGCAGTTCATCGGCTTCACCGCGTAGGTGCGCTTCTCCGACTCGGTGAAGAACATGTTGTCCTTGTAGTTGTCCCAGTGGCCGGATTTCTTCCAGAGGGAAACATCGAGGATCGACGGACAACGGACCTCGTCGTAGCCCGAGTCGCGGTAGACCTTGCGCATGTACTGCTCGACCTGCTGCCACAGCGTCCAGCCCTTGGGATGCCAGAACGCCATGCCCGGCGCCTCTTCCTGCATGTGGAACAGGTCGAGCTGCTTGCCGAGCTTGCGGTGGTCGCGTTTTTCGGCTTCCTCGATGCGCGTGAGGTAGGCCTTCAAATCCTTGTCGTTCAACCACGCGGTGCCGTAAATGCGCGACAACATCGCCTTGTCGGAATCGCCGCGCCAATACGCGCCGGCGGTCTTCATCAGCTTGAAGGATTTCAGGCGACCCGTATCCGGCACGTGCGGCCCGCGGCAGAGGTCGGTGAACTCGCCCTGCGAGTACAGCGACAGTTCCTCGTTGGCCGGGATCGATTCGATGATCTCGGCCTTGTAGTCCTCGCCGATGCCGCGGAAGAACTGTACCGCCTCGTCGCGCGATTTCACGCTGCGCGACAACGGCAATGCCTCTTTCGCGATCTTCCGCATCTCGGCTTCGATCGCGGGCAAGTCCTCGGGCTTGAACGGTTCACCCTTCGGCGCGAAGTCGTAGAAGAAGCCATCCTCGATCACCGGCCCGATCGTCACCTGCGTCCCGGGGTACAACCGCTGCACCGCCTGCGCGAGCAAATGCGCGGTGGAATGGCGAATGACCTCCAGCGCATCAGGCGACTTTTCGGTGACGATCTCCAGCCGCGCGTCGTGGTCGATCGTGCGCGAGAGATCCACCAGCTTGCCGTCGACTTTGCCGGCCAGCGCAGCCTTGGCGAGACCCGCGCCGATGGACGCGGCGACGTCGCGCACCGTCGGTGGCGTGTCGAAGGATTTGGTGCTGTTGTCGGGGAGCGTGATCGTGATCATGGGAATGCACTTCGAACAATAAAAAAGGGCGCCAAGCGCCCCCGCGGATTCGGCCAGGCGCGCTGCATCAGAACGGGATCGTCGTAGTCACCATGTCGCACACTGGACCGGCGTTTCCGCGGGCCACCTTCTCACAGCATTCAAGGGGTGCAAAGTTAGTGCAGCCCCCCGTGCCGCGTCAACGCCAGCGCCAACCCATTTGAGCCGCAGCCCCGTTCCGGTTACACTGCGCGGCCCGGTCACCGCCACCGGCGGCGACGCGCCCCGCGCACGCCATCCCAAGTGGGCAGTTAGCTCAGCGGTAGAGCACTACCTTGACATGGTAGGGGTCACAGGTTCGATCCCTGTACTGCCCACCAGATTCGGCAATTCACGAACGGCTGGTTTCGATGAAACCAGCCGTTTTTGCATGTCCGTGTCCCTCGATTGTCCCCACGCTCGGCATGCGTGATCCACACCACCCTCTTGCATCGAGGGCCATGGCGATGAGTCTGGGGACACGCACTGCTGCCTGGTCTTGCCACCCAGTTGTCACCCGCGGGTGACACAACGTGCAAATTCAAACAAAGCTCTGCGACGGCGCAGGATCGATATCCTGTTGACGCTGATAGCAAACTTGGTGCCGACACTCTGACTCGAACAGAGGACCTACCGCTTACAAGGCGGTTGCTCTACCAACTGAGCTATGCCGGCATTACCTTGCACATGATCGCAGGTGCCGCGACCGGGATCAAAAACAATCGATCGGCTTGGCGACAAGGTCGCTGCGTCCCGGCAGCCACGCAGTCCAGTCGAAAGTGCTGCCCGGCGGCACCGCGAAATCGACCCAGTACGCAGGTTCGGTGTCGATGCGTTGCTCGACCTTGGCGGGGAAGCCCGCTTGTTTGAGTTCGGCCATTCGCTTCTGCGCGTTCGCCTCGTCGCCGAACAGGCCCAGCGAAATCATGTTCTGCTGGTCGCCGGCGGTCACGACATAGTATTCGTGGATGTCCTTGGCCTCGAGCTGGCGCGCCTCGGCGAGGGCGGCCTCGCGGCTGGCTGCCGCGGGCAGGTAAACCCAGAAGCCACGCGAGCGGCGCACCGATTCCTGGTGGTACTGGATGCGCGCCACGTGCGGCGACAAGGCCTGCATCGCGGCCCGCATGTCGACGTCGGTGGTGAACGGGCCGAGCGTGTGGCAGACATCACGCAACACGCGTGTCGAGGTGGAACCCGTTGCCGGAGTCGCAGCCGGCGGCACCGTCTGATGCGCGGACTCTTGAAGCAGTTGCAGGGCCGGCACGCCGGGATCGGTCACCGGCGGCAAGGGTTGCGCCGGCGGATGCCCGAACAGCAGCCAGGCTGCGGCGCCCAGGTTCAGCGCAAACAACAACAGGAACACGAGGCGAATGAACATCGGGCGGCAACCGTGGCAATGGTGCGATTCTAGGGATGTTTCCTAAGTGCGTGCCGGCTCATCCCGCGGCGGCGAGGACACCCACGCTTCCAGACCGCGCCAGACCGCGTCATCCAGCAGGCGTGCCGGCGCGGCCCCGTTCGCATCCAGCGCTGCCTGCAGCGCTGGCGCACCGCCGCCATGCAGCCACAGCCGTTGCGCGCCCAGTGATTCCCGATGGCGTGCGTGAAAGGATTCGACCAGCGCCACCGCCGCATCGAGGCAACCGTCACGGATGGCGCGGCCGGTATCGTCCGGCGCGTCACTGGCAGCAGCGGTGAAGGCATCGGGATTGCTGTCGGCGATCGCGGTGCCCGTCCGCAACGAACGCATCATCAGGTCCGGCGACGGCGCAATCAAACCCCGTTGCTGATTGCCCTCGGCATCCACGGCATCCAGCGTCAGGGCGGTGCCGCAACCGACGATCACGAACGGCGCGTTGCCGCTGGCGACGCGCGCGCCCGCCATCGCGAGGAAGCGATCGATCCCCAGCCGCGCCGGAACCTTGTACGAACTCGTGATGCCGCAAGCGCGCCGCGGCGTGGTCAGCCACTCGACCCGCGCATCCGGCCACGGGCGCAAGGCATCCCGCAGATGCGCCGCGCGTTGCGCGGACGCCACCGACGCCACCAACACGCGCGCAGGTTCGGGCCAGCCTGCGAGCGTGCTTGCAAGTTTGCCTGCCAGCTCGGGTAACTCCCAATCCATCGTCACCGGCAAACCCGCTTCTCCAGCACGCGACCAGCGCCCCTTGAGGCTGGTGTTGCCGAGATCGAACAGCCATGACGCCTCGTCATTGCGCGCAGTCATGTGGGTCGCACCGAGACTTCCGCCGAATCGACCGTACGCATGCCGGCGGCGGTTTGCACCAGCAAGGCCCCGCGCGCATCGACACCGGCCGCCACGCCATCGAACGCGCCGTGCGCGCCGTCCACGCGCAGCTTGCGTCCGGCCAGCGTATCCCACCGCGACCATGCTTGCGCGAAGGCGGGAAAGCCTTTCGCATCGAACTCGTCCAGCGCTGCGGCCAGCCGCGTGACCAGCGCTGCCGCCAATTCGTTGCGCGCGGACAGTCGCGCGCCACAGACGGATTCCAGATCCGTGCACGGACCCTCCAGCGCATTGCGCACGACGGCAGGCACGCGCAGGTTGATGCCGATGCCGATGATCGCGTGGCATGGCCCCATGAACTCGCCGCCGAGTTCCACCAGGATGCCGCCCAGCTTGGCGTCGGCATGCATCAGGTCGTTGGGCCACTTGAGGGCGATGCCGGCTGCGCCGCAGTCCTCCAGCGCCGTGGCCGCGGCAACCCCGGCGACCAGCGACAGGCCTGACAGCGCCGCGTAGCCGCTCGGGAAGCGCTTCAGGCAGGAAAACTGCAGGTTGGTGGCAGGCGGAGACAGCCATTCGCGGCCGCGCCGCCCGCGTCCCGCGCGCTGCCAGTCCGCGAACACGAAGGAGCGATCGCGCAACGTGGCGACCCGACGGGCAATTTCGCTGGATGTCGAATCCAGTTGCCAGTGGTTTTCCAGCGTACCGACGCGGCGGCGCACCGCGCCCGGCAGCCGCGTCCGCACGGCGTCGAGGTCCAGCCACTGCAGCGGATGGACGAGCCGGTAGCCGTCGGCGCCGGCCTGGATATCGAGGCCCGCCTCGCGCAAACCCGCGATCTGCTTCCACACCGCGGCGCGCGACACCCCCAGCCGCCGCGCCAGTTCCGGCCCGCTCACCGGCTGGCCCGGCGCCAGCAGCTCCAGCAACGGTGGGACCTCGTTCCCGTTTGGATGGCCAACCGCTGGAACCGGCGGTTGTGATGTGTCAGGATGGGGATTCGACATGCACTGGGTCCGGGGGCTGTCATGAAACACTGGTCATTGTGGCTGACCGTGATTTTGCTGGGTGCCATGCCGCTGGCCGCGGCGGCTTTCGATTATGGCGCGAATGGTCCCCTGCTCGCCGCCAACACCAGTCAACCGCAGCTTCCGGGTTCGCAATTGCACGCCACCGAAGGCACGCTGGCCAGTGGCGACGTGCAGGCCGACGACGCCAGTGCGCCCGCGGTCGAAAGCACCCCCCGCACGCGCACGGCGCCCTCGACAGCATCTGCGCCCCGACCGGTGCACACCAGTCGCACGGTCACTTCGAAACCGCACCAGCCGCCGCCGTTGGTCGCGCCCGACCCGCTGCAATCGCAGGCAACCTGGCAGTCGCTGTTGCCGGGCTCGATCCAATAACAGGAGGTCGAAAAAGTGCGTCCCTGCACTTTTTCAACGCACCGAGTCCGGTACATGCCCGGACTCGGCTTCGCCGGATCAAGCGCCTGCGGCGCTTGATCCGCGGCAGGCCCTCCCTGACCTGCGTCAGCAGGATGTCGTTCGCCACCCTGGCAGCCTGATTCGTCGCACTCCGGCGTGGCGCGCTCACGCCTCGGGGAAACTCGCGTGGAAGCACGCGCCGCCAAGTTCGCTGGAGCGGTCCACCTGCAGCGTCCCGCGATAACCGCGCACGATGTCCTCGACGATGGCGAGGCCAATGCCGTGGCCCTGCACCCGTTCATCGCCGCGCACGCCACGCTGCAGCACCCGATCCAGCTGGTCGGGCGGAATGCCCGGGCCATCGTCTTCCACCCGCAAATCCAGCCCCATCCGCCACGCGCGCGGATTGCCCGGCGGCAGCTGCTTGACGCTCAACAGCACCCGCCGGTTGGTCCACTTGAAGGCGTTTTCCAGCAGGTTGCCCAGCAGCTCCAGCAAGTCGCCTTCCTCGCCGTAGAAGCACGCGCCCTCGTCGACGTCGAATTCGCAGAGGACGTTCTTGGCCGCGTACACGCGTTCGAGGCTGCGCACCACGGCTTCGGCGTGCGCCTGTATCGGAATCGGCGCGGCGAACGTCGAATGTCCGGATGATTTGGCGCGCGCCAGCTGGTAGGCGACGATCTGGTCCATGTGCTGCACCTGCCCCAGCAGGTCGCTGCGCACGTCGCCATCGGCATCGCCGGATTCCAGCCGCGAGCGCGCCACCGCCAGCGGCGTCTTCAGGCTGTGCGCAAGGTCATCCAGCGTGTTGCGGTAGCGCGTCAGGTGTTCGCGTTCGCTCTCGATGAAGCGGTTCAAGCCGTGCGCCAGCGCCGCCACTTCGCGCGGATACGGGCCGACGAGGCGTTCCGCGCGGCCACGCTCGATCTTGCGCAGGTCTTCAGCTACGCGTCCGAGCGGAGAAAGGCTCCAGCGCAACAGGATCTGCTGCAGCACGAACAGGGCCAGGCCCAAGGCCCCGAGCCAGCCAAACAACGTGTGTCGATAGGCGATCAGGCCGGCCTGATACACGGACTCGTTTTCGGCGACGTACACCGTCAACGGAACGCTCTTGCCATTTTCCAGCACCCATTCCACGCCTTGGCTCAGCACGTACATCGGCCCCGACGCCGTGCTGACCGGTCCAAAATCCACGGTGCCCGCAGGCAACAGGGCCTTGAACGGCAACTCGCGCCCGAGCGAGGATGCCGCCTCCCAACGGAAACCATTCTGGCCGACGATGACGACGTACAGGCCGGAACCGGGGCGCGCGAAATCCGGGTTCGGCGGCGGCATGTCCGGCGGAATCACGCGATCGGAACGATTGCTGACGTCGACGCCGGCGAGGTAGGCGTAGACGTAGCTTTGCAGGCGTCCGCGCAATCCTGCCAGCGCCGCCTGCGCGTAGGCACGATCCAGCGCAAAGCCGGTGAGACCCAAGAAGCCGATCAGCACCAGCAAGGTGGCAATGGTCGAGCGCGCGGCAAGCGAAAGCGGCTTGCGCGCTTCGGTACCCTCGGATTGCATCCCGCTACGTCCCTCGGATGACCACGACGGCAATGTAAACCGCCGCAACCATTGTCGCATGCGGCCACACTGGACCCGCCCCCGGGATGCCGGTTACTCCGTCACCGTCTCGTCGCGCGGAATCGCGAAACGGTAGCCGCGGCCGCGCACGGTTTCGATCGGCTTCAGCGTGCCGTCGGGATCGAGCTTGCGGCGCAGACGGCCGATGAATACTTCCAGCACGTTCGAATCACGGTCGAAATCCTGCTGGTAGATGTGCTCGGTGAGATCGGCCTTGGAGACCAATTCACCCGCGTGCAGCATCAGGTATTCGAGCACCTTGTATTCGTAGCTGGTGAGGTCGGCCGACTTGCCATCCACCGTGACGCTCTGCGCGGTGGTGTCCAGCCGGATCGGGCCGCAGGCGAGGATCGGCTTGGCCCAACCCGAGGCGCGCCGCACCAGTGCGTTGATGCGCGCCAGCAATTCCTCGACGTGGAACGGCTTGACCAGGTAATCGTCGGCGCCGAACTTCAGGCCCTGCACCTTGTCCTGCCACGACGCGCGTGCGGTGAGGATCAGGATCGGGAAGCTGTGGCCTTCCTTGCGCAGGATCTCGACCAGTTCCATGCCCGAGAGCTTCGGCAGGCCGAGGTCGACGATCGCCAGATCGAACGGCACTTCGCGCCCGAGGTACAAGCCTTCTTCGCCATCGGCTGCGGCATCCACCGCGAAGCCGTCGCGCTTCAGGCGCGCCGCCAGCGTTTCGCGCAAGGGCGCTTCATCTTCCACCAACAGGATGCGCATCAGTGCCCTCCTTGCCCGGAATCATGGGGACCCGCGCTCGACTTGGGTCGCGGGTTCGAGTGTAGCTGCATCACCTTGACCGCGCCTTTCGGCGTCAGCACCTTGATGCGATACACCTTGTTGTGGCCGCGCGCCACCGAATCCGCGGCCAGGATGTGGCCGTGGGTCTGGTGCTGCACCTGCTTCACCGCCTGCTCCAGGCTGAGATGATGCTGGGCTTGCGCCGGCGGCGGTTGCGGCGGCGGGCTCGAATGCTTCTGCTCAGGTGGGCGCGCGAACGCAAGCGTGGCGCACAGGCACAAGGCACTCGCTGCGGCAGCGGGAACAAACCGATATTTCATGACCACGAAGGCCCGTATGGCCGCGACATCGGCCTAGATGATGCCGTGAGCCATTGAATTCGTGCTGAACACGGGGCACCAAGCGTGGCACGAATGCACCCGGAAAAGGTCACGCCGCCTGCCTCGGCACGCTGCCCGCAGTCACTTGCAGGGCCGCCTCGATGGTTGCCCAGTCCGCGTCCGCGGCATGCGCGCGTTCGGACAACACGCGCCGGAACGCCTTGCCGCCCGGCTCGCCGTGGAACAAGCCCAGCAGATGCCGGGTGATGGCCGACAGGCGCACGCCCTTGCCCAACTGCGCCTCGACGTACGCACGCAACCGTCGCAACACCGCATCGCGCGCGGGCGGCGCGTGTCCGTGCAACGCGGCGTCGATGCACGCCAACGCGTACGGATCGTGGTAGGCGAGCCGCCCCAGCATCACGCCATCGACCTGCCCAAGGTGTGCGTGCACTGCCGGCAGGCCGTCGATGCCGCCATTGACGATCACCGCGAGCTCAGGAAATTCGTGCTTCAGGCGGTACACCCGCAGGTAGTTGAGCGGCGGGACTTCGCGGTTCTGCTTGGGCGACAAGCCCTGCAACCAGGCCTTGCGCGCGTGCACGATCAACACCCGCACCCCGGCAGCGACCATCTTTTCCGCGAACGCAAACAAGTCGGCATCGTCATCCTGGTCGTCCACGCCGATGCGGCATTTCACCGTCACCGGCACCGCCACCGCCTCGCGCATCGCGCGCACGCAATCGGCCACCAGTTCCGGCTCGCGCATCAGGCAGGCACCGAAGCGCCCCGACTGCACGCGATCGGATGGGCAGCCGACATTGAGATTGATCTCGTCGTAACCGGCGTCGGCACCGTGGCGTGCGGCCTGCGCGAGTTCGACGGGATCGGCGCCGCCCAGCTGCAACGCCAGCGGATATTCGAAGGGATCGTGCGCAAGCAGGTGCATGCGGTCACCCCGCACCAGCGCCGCCGAGGTCACCATCTCGGTGTACAGGCGCGCGTGCGGACTCAGCAGGCGGTGGAAATACCGGCAATGCCGATCCGTCCAGTCCATCATCGGCGCAACGCAAAGGCGCCATGGGTTCGCAGCATGCAGGTCCATCCACGCATGATAGTTGCGGCCACAGCAATTGCTTAACGCCGGGCTGCGTACACTTGCAAGCCCGTCGCGGCGAGAACTGCCATGCGCCTGTCACTGCCGAAGTGCCTGACCGCGGCCCTGGCCGCGCTCGCCCTCGCCGCATGCCAGCAGCAATCCGGCAATCCGCCGGCGTCGGCCGGATCTGCCGTGGCGAACACCGGTTCCAGCAGCGCGCCCGTGATTGCCGCACCGCCAGCACCCTCGGGCAGCGTGGCCCTGCCCGGCGACCACGCAAAGACGGCGCAATACAAGATCTCGATCAGCATTCCCGACCTGCCGGCCGCAGCCAAGCCGCTGGCGGACGCCCTGCGCGTCACCGCCGACGATGCCAAGCGCCAGTTCCTGCAAGCCCTGCCCGACGCCGATGCGGAATCGCGGCCGTCCGCCCAGTCGTTCGCGCTGCAGATCGATTTCACTGTCGCCGCGCGCACGGCTGCCTTCACCAGCGTGCGCGAAACCGGCGACGTCGACACCGGCGGCGCGCACCCGGCGCCGATCGAGGGCAGCTTCGTGTTCGATCGCAAGGCCCGGCGCGTGATCACGCTGGATGACCTGTTCGCGAACCCCGATGGCGCACGCAAGGCGCTCGCGGATTTCGCGCGCGCGACGCTGGCGAGACGCCTGCTGGCGAACGCGCCCAAACCTGGCGAAGCCTCACCCGCCGCCGACCGGGAGTGGAAGACCAACATGCAGCAGATGCTGGATTACGGCACCAAGCCGACCAACGTCAACTTCGCACTGTTCGTGGTGCGGGTGGGCGCGGACGAAGCCGCGGCGAGCCCCGGCTTGACGCTGGTGTTTCCGCCCTATCAGGTCGCGCCGTACAGCGCCGGCACCCAGACCGTCGACGTGCCGGCCAGCGTATTCGCGCGGTTCGTGAAGCCGGCTTACCGGGGTGATTTCACTTCGCCGTAGGCGCGCGCAATCCGGCTCGCTGCCCGTGACGCCAGCCGCCGCGGATGGGGCGACGCATCGTCGCTCAGCGGCTGATCGTGAACTTGCCGAAATCCACGCCGAGGTTCCAGCCTTCACCCTTGCCGCTCATGGCCAGGGCCACGTTGCCCTTGGTCATCACGGTGCCGTGCGCCGTCTTCACCGCGCCCGCGTGCGCGCCGCCGGTGACGTAGGTGCCGAGGATCTCCTTGATGTCGAAGATCCCGGTGAACTTGCCGATGCCGCTGATGCTGGACTTGCCGAAGGTCAGGCCGCCGCCCTTGCTGCGCAGGGTCACGTGCATGCTCTGGCCGTTGCTGCAGGTGACATTGCCGCTGCCCGAGGATGTCTTGTAGAACACCGACCAACCGTGCATGTTGAAGTGCATGCGGCAGGTGATTTCGCCGGGTGCGGCCTGCGCGCTGCCGGCATACATCAAGGGTGCGCCGGCGAGCAGCGCGGCGAGGGCAAGCTTGCGTGCGATTTGCATGGGGGTCTCCTCGATTCGATTCACTGCACGCACGCATTCTTGCGCGCACAGGCCCGCGCCGTCACTTGGCCGCAAGGCGACCATTCAGGTTGCACTGGCGCCAAGGTTCAGGAAGCGCCGTCGGCGCGCATCAATCCAGCGCGTGGCCGAACTGCGCCTTGAACTCGTCGCGGAACTCCGCAAGCGTGAACGCGTGGTTCTGGGTGCCCGGCTTGGCGATCTTCAGCGCGCCCGTCAGCGACGCGATGCGACCCGTGGTCGGCCAGTCGCAGCCACCGAGGATGCCGTGGATCAGGCCCGCGCGGTACGCATCGCCGCAGCCGGTCGGATCCACCACCGCTTTCGGCTTCGCCGCCGGAATCTGGTAGTCCTTGCCATCGGCGTGGATGACCGAACCTTCGCCGCCGTGGGTGACGATGTAGGCCTTCACCCTGGCCGCGATGTCGGCTTCGGACCAGCCTGTGCGCTCGGTCAGCAGGCTCGCTTCATAACTGTTGGCGGCGACGTAATCGGCGGCCTCGATGAAGGCGCGGAATTCCTCGCCATTGAACAGCGGCATGGCCTGACCGGGGTCGAAGATGCAGGGAATGCCGCGCGCGGCGAACTCGCGCGCGTGTTCCAGCATGCCGTCGCGCCCGTCCGGCGCCACGATGCCGAGCGCAACGTCGTGCGCATCGGCGACGTGGTTCTGCTGGCTGAAGCTCATCGCGCCGGGGTGGAAGCCCCAGATCTGGTTGTTGTCCTGATCGGTGATCACGAAGCCCTGCGCGGTGAAGGTATCCGGCACCTCGCGCAGGTGGTCGAGCGCGATCCCGTGGCTCTGGAACCACTCGCGGTACGGCGCGAAATCCTGTCCCACCGTCGCCATCGGCAGCGGCTCGCCGCCCAGCATCCTGAGGTTGTAGGCGATGTTGCCGGCGCAGCCGCCGAACTCGCGGCGCATCTGCGGGACGAGGAAGGACACGTTCAGCATGTGCACCTTGTCCGGCAGGATGTGGTTCTTGAACTGGTCCTCGAACACCATGATGGTGTCGTAGGCCATCGAGCCGCAAATCAGTGCACGGGGCATCCGGACTCCTCGGGTTTACTGGACACGAAACCGCGATCGTAGCGGGCGCGCCGGCAAGATTCGACCTGCCTCACCGAAGTGTGCCGCAAGCCCGCGTTTTTCCACACTTCCGGCCTTGCACCGCCCCGATGACGTGACTAGACTGGCCCGTTCTGTCTTCCCCGCCTGTCGCCCAGGCCCGCACCATCGGCGCGCGCATGTTCAAACTGTTCCGCGGCATCTTTTCCAACGACCTCTCGATCGACCTCGGCACCGCGAACACGCTGATCTACGTGCGCGACCAGGGCATCGTGCTCAACGAACCCTCGGTGGTCGCCATCCGCCAGGATCGCGGCGCGGGCGGCCCGCGCTCGGTCGCGGCGGTCGGCAACGACGCCAAGATGATGCTGGGTCGCACACCCGGCAACATCGTCACGGTGCGGCCGATGAAGGACGGCGTGATCGCCGACTTCACGATGACCGAGGCGATGCTGCAGCATTTCATCCGGCAGGTGCACAAGACCCGTTTCCTGCGCCCGAGCCCGCGCGTGCTGGTGTGCGTGTCGTGCGGCTCCACCCAGGTCGAGCGCCGCGCGATCAAGGAATCGGCCGAAGGCGCCGGTGCCCGCGACGTGTTCCTGATCGAGGAGCCGATGGCCGCGGCGATCGGTGCCGGCATTCCGGTGCACGAGGCGCGCGGCTCGATGGTGCTCGACATCGGTGGCGGCACCTCCGAGGTCGCGGTGATGTCGTTGAACGGCATCGTCTACTCGCAGTCGGTGCGCATCGGCGGCGACAAGTTCGACGAGGCCATCATCAACTACGTGCGCCGCAGCAACGGCACCCTGATCGGCGATCCCACCGCCGAACGCATCAAGATCGAGATCGGCTGCGCCTGGCAGCAGAAGGAAGTGCGCGAGATCGAAGTCTCCGGCCGCAACCTCGCCGAGGGCGTGCCGCGCATGTTCACCATCAATTCCAACGACGTGCTGGAAGCGCTGCGCGAGCCGCTGCACGGCATCGTCGCGGCGGTGAAGTCGGCGCTGGAACAAACCCCGCCGGAACTGTGCTCGGACGTGCACGAGCGCGGCATCGTCCTGACCGGCGGCGGCGCGTTGCTGCGCGACCTCGACAAGCTGATCTCCGAAGAGACCGGGCTGTACGTGTCGGTGGCGGAAGACCCGCTGACCTGCGTCGCGCGCGGCGGCGGCCGGGCACTGGAGTTGATCGACATGCATGGGAGCGACTTCTTCGCTTCCGAATGACTTCGAGACGCGACCGGGCATGAGTCACCCCCTTCGGGACGAAAGGGGTCGCCGCGGAGCGGCGGGGGGATGCCGGGGCGTCGCAAAAAGCCATCCCCCTCGATCTCCCTTCCTGCGGCAGGGGGAAGAAACCACCTCCCGCTTTCCGCAACGCAAGACCTTCGGAAATGGGAACCGTGGGTCATCGTTTCGTTCCCGTTGTTGTTAGGCTGTAACACCGCTTCACCTCGCCACCCGTTCCGCCATGGCGCTTCCGCAAAAGGAATCCACCCCGATCTTCGCGGACGCCACCGCGGGCACGCTGCGCCTGATCGTCTACCTCGCGCTGGCCGCGGTGCTGATGGTGCTGGACCACCGCAACGGCTGGATGCAGCACGCCCGCTACGTGACCGCAGCGGCATTGGTGCCGATCTACAAGCTGGCGGCGGCGCCGTCGGATTGGATCCACGATGCCAAGACCGCCTTCACCTCGCGCACCCAACTGCTCGACGACAACCGGGCCCTGCGCGAAGCGCTGCTGCTGTCCGAAGCGCGCCTCAACCGGATGCAGGCGGTCAGCCAGCAAAACACGCGCCTGAAGCAATTGCTGGACACCCAGCGCGAGCTCGACATGCACGCGCAACTCGCGCACCTGATCAACGTCCAGCTCGATCCCAACCACGACAGCGTGATGCTCAACATCGGCGCCGATGAAGGCGTGCGCGTCGGCCAGGTGGTGATCGACGCGCACGGCGTGATGGGCCAGGTCACCGAAACCATGCCGCACGCCTCGGTCGCCATGCTCATCGTCGATCCCTCGCACGCGGTGCCGGTGATGCTCGATCGCACCGGCCTGCGCGGCATCGCCCACGGCACCGGCAATCCCTCGCAGCTGCTGGTGCCCAACCTGCCGTTGTCGGCGGACGTGAAGCCGGGTGACAAGCTGGTCACCTCCGGCCTCGGCGGGCGCTTCCCGGCCGGCTTCCCGGTCGGCACGATCACGGCGGTCGAACGCGGGCCCTCGGGCATGTTCCAGCAGGCGCTGGTGAAGCCCGCGGCCCAGCTCGAACGCAGCGGCGAAGTGCTGCTGTTGCGCGACCTGCCCGAGCCGGTCGGTCCGCCCGCGCCGGCCACGCAGGTTGGACCGCCGGATGCTTTGGCGCCGCCGGCCGCGGCCAGGACCACACCTGCAGCCGGCAAGTCCGCCGGAGCGACGCCGTGAACCGCATCCGCGCGCAAGGCTGGGCCTTCGGCGCGAGCCTGGTGCTGGCCTTGCTGTTGACGCTGATGCCGCTGCCGGCGCTGATCCAGCCGCTGAAGCCGTACTGGCCCGCGCTGGTGCTGGTGTACTGGTCGCTGGAATCCACCGACCGCGTGACGATCGGCCTCGCCTTCATCGTCGGCATCGTCGCCGACCTTCTGAACGGTGCACTGCTCGGCGACCAGGCGCTGCGGCTCGCGATACTGACCTTCATCGTGCTGCGCTACCGCTCGCGCATCCGCTTCTTCCCGATGTGGCAGCAGGCCACGGTGGTGTGGCTGTTGTTGCTCAACAACCACGTCCTGCAGGCGTTGATCCGCGCCTTCGCGGGTGACTCGCCGCTGCCGGCGCTGTCGTGGCTGGCACCCGCGGTGGGCGCCATCATCTGGCCCTTCGTGTTCCTGTTGCTGGACGACGTCAACACGCGCCTGCGCGGCAAGGGCACGCGGGCCTCTTGACGCCATGCCCAGGGAAACTCTGATTTTGCTCGTCATCCCGGAATACTCGCGCCATCCCTGGCGCTCGCGCTACGCGCCGCCTTCGGCGTTCGCGTTTGCAATCCTGCAAACGCAGTCGCGAAGCGATATCCGGGACCCAGCGGCTTTGCGTCTCAATGCCTTGCAGAAAAGTCACTGGGTCCCGGCTTTCGCCGGGATGACGAGTGGGAGGATTGACCAGACCTGCCCAAGAGGCGCCTTGCATGAATAACCGCGGCACCCTGCCCGACGAACAGGCCAAGCGCGCCCGCTTCGGTCGCCGCGCGCTGGCAGGTTTCGCGATCATGTTCGCGCTGGTGCTGGTGGTGGCCGGCCGCTTCGTCTACCTGCAGGTGTTCGAGCACGGCGAATACTCGGTCCGCGCCAAGGCCAACCGGGTCAAACTGGTCCACCTGCCGCCGCCGCGCGGCTTGATCTACGACCGCGAAGGCCGCTTGCTTGCCGACAACGTACCTGCGTTCCGGCTCGACGTGGTGCCGGATCAGGTGAAGCACATGGACGCGATGCTGCAACGGCTCGCGCAGGTGGTGCCGCTGTCGCCGGGCGACATCCAGCGCTTCAAGCAAAGCCTCAAGCAGCACCGTCCGTTCGAGCAGGTGCCGCTGCAATTCCACCTTACCGAAACCGAGCGCGATCGCTTCGCGGTCAACCAGTGGCAATTCCCCGGGGTCAGCGTCGACCCGTACCTCACCCGCAACTACCCGTACGGCGCCGAGTTCGCGCACGTCATCGGCTACGTCGGCCGCATCGACGAGAAGGAGCAGGCGAAGCTCGATCCGGATCGTTACGCCGGCACCACCCACATCGGCAAGTCCGGGCTTGAGCAGGAGTACGAGAACCTGCTGCACGGCACGCCCGGCTACGAACTGGTGGAAGTGAACGCCGACCAGCGCCCGTTGCGCGTGCTGCAACGGGTACCGGCCAAGCCCGGCAAGAACCTGTACCTGACGATCGACGAGCGCCTGCAGAAGGCCACCATCGCCGCGTTCGCCGGCCAGACCGGCGCCGCCGTGGCGATCGATCCGCGCAACGGCAACGTGCTGGCGATGGTGACGGTGCCGAGTTTCGATCCCAACCTGTTCGTCAGTGGCATCAGCCAGACCGATTACTCGGCGTTGCTGGACAATCCCGAAAAACCGCTGCTCAACCGCGCGATGCGCGGCGGCTATCCACCCGGCTCCACGGTCAAGCCCTTCCTTGGCCTCGGCGGCCTCGAATTGGGCCTGCGCAAACCCACCGACACGGTTGATTCGACCGGCGTGTTCTACATTCCCGGCTCCTCGCGCGGCTACCGCGACGACACGCGCTATGGTGCGGGCACGGTCGACCTGATGCAGGCGATCACGCGCTCGGTGAACACCTATTTCTACTCGCTGGCGCTGCAAATGGGCATCGGACGGCTGGACGCCTGGATGGCCAAATTCGGTTTCGGCAGTCCGACCGGCATCGACCTGCCCGGCGAAACCGGCGGCGTGTTGCCCTCGCCGGAATGGAAGCGCAAGACCTTCAACAAGCCGTGGTATCCCGGTGAAACCGTGATCTCGGGGATCGGCCAGGGCTACTGGATGGTGACGCCGCTGCAGCTCGCGCACGCGCTTGCGACGATGGCCGACGGCGGCTCGGCGCACGTCCCGCACCTGCTCGCCGCCACCAGCGCGGGACTCGACGCAGCGGAACAGGCCTACCCGCAACCCGCGCCGGTGCAGGTCACGCACGCGCCCGCGGACCTCGCGGCGGTGCGCGAGGGCATGCTGGGCGTGGTGTACGACCCGCAAGGCACCGCCTACGGGCTGGGCAGGGGGTTCCCGTACCAGATCGCCGGCAAGACCGGCACCGCGGAACGCTATTCGCGCACCAGTGATGCCTACAACACCAACAAGAACACCGAATATCTCGCCACACGGCATCGTGCGTGGTTCATGGCCTACGCGCCCGCCGAGCATCCGCAAATCGCGATCGCGGTCGTGCTGGAACATGGCGCTTGGGGCGGCAGCGCGGCGGCACCGATCGTGCGCAAGATGCTCGACCAGTGGCTGGCCGACACACCGCCGTCGCAGCGCCCACCGGTCACCGTCACGGCAGCCACAACCACGCCCGCCAAACCTGCGGTGACCACCACGCCATGAACACCATCGCCGCCAGTTTCAGGGGTCGCGCGCTGCGGATCGGGCGACGCATCCTGTCGCACCGGCGTCTCGACCTGCCGCTGTTGATCGCACTGGCGGTGCTGGCGATGATCGGGCTCACCGTGCTGTACAGCGCCAGCGGCCTCGACACCGGCACCGTGGTCGGACAAGCCGTGCGCTTCGGCATCGGCGCCGTGTTGCTGGTCGCGGTCTCGCGCATCCCGCCCAGCCTGTTGCGCGCGTGGACGCCATGGTTCTACGTGTTCGGCGTGTTGTTGCTGGTGATCGTCAAGGTGCTGGGCGAAGGCGCGGGCGCCAGCCGCTGGCTGGACATCGGCGTGATCCGCTTCCAGCCGTCCGAATTGATGAAGCTGGCGATGCCGATGATGGTGGCGTGGTACCTGCACCCGCGCCCGCTGCCACCGCGCTGGCGCGACATCGCCGCGATCGCGCTGCTGATCGGCGCACCCACGCTGCTGATCGTGAAGCAGCCGGATCTCGGCACCGCGATCCTGGTGGCGGCGTCGGGCATGTTCGTGCTGTTCCTCGCGGGCCTGCCGTGGTGGAAGATCGGCGCGATGGCCGCCGGGCTGGCCGCGTCCGCGCCGGTGATCTGGCACTTCCTGCACGATTACCAGCGTCAGCGCGTGTTGACCTTCATGCACCCCGAGAGCGATCCGCTCGGCAGCGGCTGGCACATCATCCAATCGATGATCGCGGTCGGTTCCGGCGGCGTGCTCGGCAAGGGTTTCAACCAGGGCACGCAGTCGAAACTGGAATTCCTGCCCGAACACACCACCGACTTCATCTTCGCCGTGCTCGGCGAGGAGTTCGGCCTGGTCGGCGTGCTGGTGCTGCTGGCCGTGTACGTCTTCATCATCGGCCGCTGCCTGTGGATCGCCAGCAACGCGCGCGACACCTACTCGCGACTGGTGGCGGGCGCGCTGGCACTGGCATTCTCGGTATACGTGATCGTGAACGGCGGCATGATCACCGGCCTGCTGCCGGTGGTCGGCGTGCCGCTGCCGCTGGTCAGTTACGGCGGTACCTCGGCGATCACCCTGCTGGTTGGCTTCGGCGTCGTGATGTCGATCCACGCACACCGCAAGTGGACGGACTGAAGCGGCGCGCGGCGCGGGACAGGCCCGGGCGGTTGACCTAAACTTGCGCCCTTGTGTCGCCAATTCACGAAGACATGACCCAGCGCATCCTCACCGGCATCACCACTTCGGGCACGCCGCACCTCGGCAATTACGTCGGCGCGATCCGGCCGGCGATCGCCGCCAGCCGCCACGCGGACACCGACAGCTTCTTTTTCCTCGCCGATTACCACGCCCTGATCAAGTGCGATGAACCGGCGCGGATCGCGCGCTCGCGGCTGGAAATCGCGGCGACCTGGCTGGCCTGCGGCCTCGATCCCGCGCGGGTGACGATGTACCAGCAATCGGACATTCCCGAGATTCCGGAGCTCACCTGGATCCTCACCTGCGTGACGGCCAAGGGCCTGCTCAACCGCGCGCATGCGTACAAGGCTGCGGTCGACCAGAACACCGCCAAGGGTGAAGACCCCGACGCCGCCATCACCGCCGGCCTGTACATGTACCCGGTGCTGATGTCCGCCGACATCCTGCTGTTCAACGCGAACAAGGTGCCGGTCGGGCGCGACCAGGTGCAGCACATCGAGATGGCGCGCGACGTCGGCCAGCGCTTCAACCACATCTACGGCAAGGCCTGGCACGCTGCCGGCGGCACCGACAATCCGTTCGTGCTGCCCGAGCCCGCGATCGAGGAATCCGTCGCCACCCTGCCCGGCCTCGACGGCCGCAAGATGTCCAAGAGCTACGACAACACCATCCCGTTGTTCGAAGGCGGCGCCAAAGCCACGCGCGATGCCATCGCCAGGATCGTCACCGACTCGCGCGCACCCGGCGAACCCAAGGACCCCGATTCATCCAGCCTGTTCGCGATCTACCGCGCCTTCGCCGGCGACGCCGAAGCCGCCGGGTTTCGCACGGCACTGCAGCAAGGCATGGGCTGGGGCGAGGCGAAGCAGCAGCTGTTCGAGCGCATCGAGGCGGAACTCGCCCCGCAGCGCGAACGTTACGACGCGCTGATGGCGCGTCCCGGCGATATCGAGGACGCCCTGCACGCGGGCGCGAAGAAGGCGCGCGCGATCGCCGGGCCGCGCATCGAGATCATGCGGCGCGCGGTCGGCCTTGGGGCACTATCCGCGCCGGCGGGCAACGCCAAAGCCGCGAAGAAGGCCGACAAGCGCGCGCGCATCGTGTCGTTCCGTGATGAATCCGGATTCCGATTCCGGCTGCTCGGAGCCGACGGCGATGCGCTGTTGCTGTCGCGCGCCTTCGCCGACCCGAAAGCCGCAGGGCAAGCGTCGCGTGCGCTTGCGAGCGACGGCGCCGATGCGGCATTGGTGGTGCTGGACGACACGCGCTTCGGCTTCAGCCACGATCATGCGACCCTCGCCGAAAGCACGGTGTTCGCGGATGTCGCCAACCGCGATGCCGCACTCGCCCTCACCCGTGCCGCGCTTGCGGCACTGCGCGACAGCGACTGAGGTGACGCACAGCGTCGCCATCCTCACCGCCCCGCGTATGGCCGCAGCCGTACGCGGCAGCCGTTGTCGGTTAGCGCTCGGCCATTCAGGCGCGTCGCCAATTAGTGGTTGCCGCGCGGCCTGCTAGCGAAGCCAAGTGCTGGCTGTCGGCGCCAACAGACGGCGCGATGTCTCAGTCTCCACCTGCGATCAGATGCGAGGGAACGACATCGAATCGACCCTTCACGAGATTCAGCACTACGTCGCCAGCATACGGATTGGCAGACGTTTGCCAAGTGTACTCACCGTGGCTCGGCAAGCTCACCGTGAGATCGATGTAGCGATCAAGGCCGGGAACGTACAGGATGACGTGATTGAACCAGTGGTCTGGCACGCTGAAGCTCATCGGCGTCATGCCATGGGCGTTCAGCAAAACAGGGGCCGACTCTACCCCCGCCTTGCGAAGCAGTGCGTACAACAACGTCGTAAAGCCTTTGCAGTCGGTTCGATGTTCCTTGAGTATTTTTGCCACGTCCTGACGCGGATACCCTCCTACATCAGGCGTGGCGTCATACTGAATGTTGCGAGCCTTGATATACCCAATCGCCGCGTTCACTTTTTCCTGGACCGTACCGTTGAACGTCGGCAACTGGTCGCTGCCAACCAGCGCCTTGGCCTGCATATTCATGTACTGCTTCGCCAGACTCGCCCACGAGCAAACCGGAGAGATGGTGACGTAGTCTGGCCGCGCGGATTGCACCCAGTCACTCTCCAGCGGGATACGAAAGCCCCCCGTTTTCGCGGTCGAGTACTGATAATGCATCCCTGAATTGCGCGCGGACGCACAGATAACCGGTCCGTTGTGTTGTCTCACCACTACAAAAAGGCGACTGTGATCCTCGCGGCCAACGATCTGCGTGAATATCCATGCGGAGTATTCATTCCGCTGCAACTTGTTGTCGGTTTCAAACCTGAACCATTGCCTTGTCTTCCCGTCGAAGCGTGCGGTACCCGGCACGCACAAGGGACAATGACTGTCTGTTACAGACGGCTTCCACTCGTGGGTGCTGCCATCGTAAATCGCTGCGCGCACATGATCCGCGGTCGCATCCGACTTGAGGTGTGCTGCCGCCCTGCGGTTCCAAAACGCCCTCTCTGCGTCGCTCGTCAACGGAACGAACACGACCTCATGCCTGGTGATATGCCCGCTGCCCGCAAAATCGAATTCGATGTACCGACAAAGCTGGTTTGACTTCAGGCAAATGGTTTGCAGATGCGCAAGATCCTGCGCCGGCGACGGTGCGTCCACCGCTCGCGCGGACGCCGTCAGCATGCCCAGCAACAGAAGACCCGCGGCAAAGTACTTGATGCCCATTTTCTGCCTCCCTCTGCCGAAAGGTAGCCGGGGAGCGCGCTCCCCGGCCAACAGACTCAATTCGTCCAAACGGGTGAATTCAATTCTGAAGTGCAACACCTGACCCAACGAGGCGGCCCGGGCGCGGTAGCCTGCGCCCATTCACCGACAGGTGGGGTTGCTCATGAACTGCACACACCTGAATCAAGAGGAACGGTACCAGATGCGGTGGTTGCGGCAACGCGGCTGGGCGCATGAAGCAATCGGAATTGAGTTGCATCGCGCGCCTTGGCCGCGGACGACACGCTGGAGGCACTGGCGGACAACCGCTTGGTCTTCATGCACGAAGGGACAGCGCTCGCCGAAAGCGTTGCCTTCACGGATGGGCGGCACGCGACGACGCACTGGCACGTACGCGCACGGCGCTTGCATCGCTGCGGGAAGCCGACTGATACGCGGCACCGGCACATGACTTCTGCCAGTCGCCGCCGCTGATTCGTGACGCTACCTTGCTCGCTGCCTCACGCAACCCCGCGACCGCCCCGCCCCGTACACGAGCCCGCCTCGCGTGCCCGACCCCATGCGCATCCATCGACTCGCCTTGCTGGCCGGCCTCGCCGGTTTCGCCGTGCCGG
>DASSRT010000243.1:0-16777 GCA_035701705.1 Rhodanobacteraceae bacterium | reverse complement strand
GCGGCGTGACAGTCATTCCTCTAGGCATGGCGTCGCCGCCATGCTCAAGCAACCAACCCGGGAGCGACTCGGGCCAAGTCATTGCTCCCCTATTTGGTCTTGCTCCAGGTGGGGTTTGCCGTGCCGGTCGGTTGCCCGACTCGCGGTGCGCTCTTGCCGCACCGTTTCACCCTTGCCTGATCCGCCTGCAGCCCCCGCGATGCGGAAGCGCCAGCGGCCATCGGCGGTCTGCTCTCTGTTGCACTTTCCGTCGGCTCGCGCCGCCCAGGCGTTACCTGGCACCTTGCCCTGCGGAGCCCGGACTTTCCTCGGCGTTCCGAAAAACGACGCGACTGTCCGGCCGACTCCGGCAACGATTCTATCAGCCTTCGTACAACAGCTTGCGCGGCGCGCCGCTGATGGCCGCGGCGAGCTTCGCGGCGCGCGCGGGCGGCAGCTCCTCGCGCAACAGCGCGAACACGCGCCGGCCTTCCACGAGTCTGGCGCTGGCGTCTTCGCCGCAACCGGCGATCACCAGCACGAATTCGCCGAGGCGTTGTTCGGCATCCGCAGCGACGCGCGCGGCGATCCCGCCGAGGGTGGCGCCGAGATGGGTTTCGTGCAGCTTCGTGAGTTCGCGCAGCAACGCGGCTTCGCGTTCGGCCCCGAACGCGACAACCAGATCGGCACAACATTCCGCGATGCGATGCGACGACTCGTAGATCACCATGCTGCGCGATTCGCCCGCCAACTCGCGCAGGCGCGCGCGCCGCGCGACCGGCTTGGCGGGCAGGAACCCCTCGAACACGAAACGATCGCTGGGCAGGCCAGCGACCGACAAGGCCGCGATGGCGGCGCTGGCGCCGGGCACCGGCGAGACCTTGATGCCGGCGGCGCGCGCAGCGCGCACCAGGCGGAAGCCGGGATCGCTGACCAGCGGCGTGCCGGCATCGGAAACCAGTGCAATGCTTTCGCCCGCGCGCAGGCGCGCGAGCAACGGCGCCAGCGCGGCGTCCTCGTTGTGTTCGTGCAAGGCCGTCAACGGCGTGTCGATGCCGTAGTGCCGCAACAGCGAGCGGCTGTGGCGGGTGTCTTCGGCGGCGACCAGGTCCGCATCGCGCAACACCTGCTGCGCACGCGGCGACAAGTCGCCGAGATTGCCGATCGGCGTGGCGACGATCCACAAGGTTCCCGGCTGGGTCGTGCTCACGCGGCGACTCCTGACGTTCTGGCTCGATCGGCTATCATCGCTGAAATCCCCGTGCACGAACACGGATGGAGTACTTATGCCGAGGATACGGTCGCTCACCCAAACCACGCTGTTGTCCGTCCTGCTGTTGCTGCTGGGCGGTTGTGTCGCATTCGCGCCGAAGCCTGCGCCGCTGCCACCGCAGGCGCAGGCATCCCTCGCCCACGCCGACTCCCTGTACCGCGCGGGTGATTTTCGCGGCGCGGCCGAGGCCTACCGCGCACTCGC
Organism: Rhodanobacteraceae bacterium; assembly: GCA_035701705.1. Classification (GTDB taxonomy): domain Bacteria; phylum Pseudomonadota; class Gammaproteobacteria; order Xanthomonadales; family Rhodanobacteraceae; genus 66-474. The sequence continues at coordinate 15,321 of DASSRT010000243.1, read as the reverse complement.
CAACGCCAATCCCGCCGTCCGCGACCGTGCACTGCTCGGCGCGGCTGCAAGCGACGGCTCGCAGGGCAAGTTCGCCGACTCGGCTGCATTGCTGCAACAGATCGACCGCCACCACCTCGGCGCCAACGACGACGCGCGCTATCGCGTGCTTGCGGCGGAAATCGCCTTGCATCGCGGCCAGCCTGCCGCGGCCCTGCAATGGTTGGCACGGCTGCCCTCGCCACTCCCCGCGGATTTGCAGCGACAAGCGCTCGACGTCGACGCCCGCGCGCAGCTTTCAAGTGGCAACCGTCTTGCCGCGGCACGCGCGCTGGTGCAGCGCTTGCCGCTGTTGGCGCCGGCCGCCGTTCCTGCGAGCCAGCAACGCATCGTCGCCATCCTTGCCGGTATCGGCAAGGCCGGACTGACACCGCTGTCCAGTTCACTCGCCGACACCGATCCACTCAAGCCGTTCGTCCAGCAGGCACTCGCGCAGTCCGGCGCCGGCATGCCGCGGGTGCTGCCGCAATTGAACCAGCCGGTGGGCACGCTCGCCGCGGGTACCGAGGCGCCGCTGGGCTATGTGATGCCCGCCCGTGTCGCGGTGCTGCTGCCGGCCACCGGGCCGGTCGCGGTCGCCGGCGCCGCGGTTCGCGATGGTTTCTTCACGGCCTATTTCCACGCGCCCGCCGAGCAGCAACCGCGGCCATCGGTGCGCGTGTACGACACCGGCGGCACGCCGGAAGGCGCGCTGGCGGCCTATCGGCAGGCGGTCGCCGATGGCGCGACCTTCGTGGTGGGCCCACTCGGGCGCGCGGCGGTCAGTGCGGTGTTCTCGCAACCGTCGCTGCCGGTGCCGGTGTTGGCACTCAACCATCCACAGGGCGATGCGACCGCACCGGTCGGCAGCACCGAATTCGCCCTGCTGCCGGAAGCCGAGGGTGCCCAGCTTGCGGCGCACATGGTGCAGCAAGGCCTGCACGCCGCGACCGTGTTCCGCGAGGACAGTCCTACGGCAACCCGCACCTTCAACGCCTTCAAGGCGCAGTTCACCAGCCTCGGCGGACAAGTTGCCAACGACATCGTGCTGCCGCAGGGTGCCGTGGATTTTTCCAGCCAGATCCAGGCGGCGCTCGCCGGTTCGGGTTCCGACACCGGCATCGTCGTGCTGCTGCGCCCGCTGCAGGCGCGCCTGCTGTTGCCGCAGCTCAAGCTGGCGCGTTCGACCTTGCCGGTGATGGCGACCTCGATGGTGTATTCCGGAACACCGAACGAGGTCGCGGACGGCGATCTCGACGGCGTGCAGTTCTGCGACGAACCGTGGCTCTACGATGCCCAGGCCGGCCTGCCGGATCCGGTGACGATGGCGTCGCTGCTGCAGACGGCCAGCGGCCCCGCCGCGCGCCTGTTCGCGTTCGGCATGGACGCCTACGACCTCGTGCCCTACCTCGGCTGGCTGCGCACGCATCCGGGCAGTTACCTGCCGGGCGCCACCGGCCAATTGACCATGGACGCCTCCGGCGAAGTGCTGCGCGAACCGATCTGGCTGCAATTCCACGGCGGCATCGCGCGACCGGCCGCGGCCGGCCTCGAAGACGTGCCACCGGCGCCGGCAACAACGTCAGGCCCATGACGGCAGCGGCAACCGGTGCGCATTTCGAGCAGGCCGCCCTGGAATTGCTGGAACAAGCCGGGCTGAAACGGGTCGAACGCAACTGGCGATCCCGTTTCGGTGAACTGGACCTGGTGATGCGCGACGCCGACACGCTGGTGTTCGTCGAAGTGCGCTATCGGCGCCACGCCGCTTTCGGCGGTGGCGCGGCGTCGGTGGGGCCGGCCAAGCGCGCAAAACTCACCCGCGCCGCGCAGGGCTTCCTGCAGGCGCATCCCAAGCTCGCAAAGCTGCCGTGCAGGTTCGATGTGGTAGCGTTCGATGGCAATGCGGATGCACCAAGCTGCGATTGGCAGCGCGGCGCATTCGAGGTTTCCTGACAGATTCGAGGCACTCCATGCGCAAGTCGATTTCCCTGATCGCCATGACCCTGCTGCTGTGTGCGCTGGCCGCGTGCAGCACCGTCTCGCCACGCCGCGGCTTCAACCGCGCGATGATCGATCGCAACATCCAGATCACCGCGCAGCATGCGCTCGACACCGACCCGCAGCTGCAGGGCCGCGTGCACATCGGCACCAGCGTCTACAACGGCGTGTTGCTGATGATCGGCGAAGCCAGCACCGAAGCCGACAAGGCGCGCGCCGAGGCCGACGTCACGGGCTACGAGAGCGTGCGCAAGATCGTGAACCTGGTCGACGTGATGCCGCCGGCATCGGTGCCGCGCAACGCGCTGGACGCGGCGCTGACGGCCAGCGTCAAGACCTCGCTGCTCGGCGTGGGCTTGCCGGGCTTCGACCCCGGGCGGGTGAAGGTCAGCACCGCGCACGGCAACGTCTACCTGATGGGCCTGCTCACCCACGCCGAAGCCGCGGCGGTGACGGCAAAGGTCAGCCATGTCGCGGGCGTGCAAAAAGTGGTGCCGGTGTTCGAATATACGGATTGAGCGAAGTCATTCGTCGTGTTCCGCCATGCCTTGCGAACCCGCCATCAATTTTCAATTCGAAGCGGTTTTTGTGAAGAGTCAGGCCACGGAAGACCGTTCTGGTGCGACACACCCTTGCAATCCCGCAGGCGGAGTGCACGTCATCGAAACAGCGATCACGGACGATCGCACAAGAACGCCGTAAGCTAGCCGGATGAACCTGTCCGCCGCGTTCGTCGATCAACTGAGCGAAATCTTCCCGGGTGACGCGCTGGCGCTCGACGCGGCGACCCGTGCCGCCTACGGCTACGACAACTCGCGCCACGAGGCCCTGCCCGATGCGGTGGTGTTCCCGCCCGAGCACGCGCAAGTCGTGGCACTGGTGGCAGCCTGCAAGCACCATCGCGTGCCGCTGACGGCACGCGGTCGCGGCACCAACACCACCGGCGCGACGGTGCCGTTCGCGGGCGGCGTGGTCGCCAGTTTCGAGCGCATGAACCGGATCGTGAAGATCGAACCGGGCGACCGCCTCGCGATCGTCGAACCGGGCGTCCTGAACGCCGACCTGCAGGCCGCGCTCGCCAAGCACGGCCTGTTCTGGCCACCGGATCCGAGTTCCGCGCCGTTCTGCACGATCGGCGGCAACCTCGCCTGCAACGCCGGCGGCCCGCGCGCAGTGAAGTACGGCGCCAGCCGCGACAACGTGCTCGGCCTGCGCGGCGTCGCCGGCAACGGCACCGCGTTCCGTTCCGGCACACACACCACCAAGGGTTCGACCGGTTACGACCTGACCCGCATCATCGTCGGCTCGGAAGGCACCCTCGCCCTGATCACGGAAGCCACGCTGAAGCTCACACCCAAGCCCAGCGCGGTGCGCACCCTGCGCGCGGCCTACGCCGACATGCAGGCGGCGGCCGACGCAGTGGCGCGGATCATGGCGCAACCGGTCACGCCCTGCGCGCTTGAATTCATGGATGCCGCGGCGCTGGATTTGATCCGCCAGCAAGGCGCGCATGCGCCCGCCGAGGCCAGCGCCCTGCTGCTGATCGAAGTCGATGGCGAAGCCGATGTGCTGGACGCCGCACAGGCCGCGATCGAACACGCGGCGCGCGGCGACGGACTGGTGGAATGGCGCGCTGCCCGCGACGCCGCGGAAGCCACGTCCCTGTGGGCCGCGCGCAAAGCCCTGTCACCCGCGCTGCGCACGATCTCCGAAGACAAGATCAACGAGGACGTGGTAGTGCCGGTCAGCCGCATTCCGGAGCTGGTCGCGTATCTCGGCGAACTCGCGCAGCAGTTTCGCATCCCCATCGTCACCTTCGGCCACGCCGGCAACGGCAACCTGCACGTGAACCTGCTGCCACGCAATCCGGACGAACGTGCACGCGCGGAACAGGCCTTGCCCCTGGTGTTCAAGCGCGTCATCGAACTCGACGGCACGCTCTCGGGCGAACACGGCATCGGTGTAGCCAAGCGCGACTTCATGCCCGAAGCCGTCGGCGCCGGCGCGCTCTCGATGATGCGCGAACTGAAGGACGTGTTCGATCCGGCGCACATCCTGAATCCCGGGAAGCTGTTGCCGGAAGAGCCGGGACACGGGACCCGGGACACGGCACCGGTCGCCCGTGACATGGAATCAGGGCTGCATGGACCCGGAGTTCTAGTGCATGGATCGCACAGCACGCGAGCATGAAGCCAAGCTCCATCCATAAGTCCGGATCCGCCGCGGGCACGCGCGCAATGGAGAGCCCCGCTCCGGGGAAGACGGCTTTCGATCTTCCGGGTCCCGGGTCCCGGGTCCCGAGTCCCGACTTCGATCACCTGCTGGCCCGCATCCGCGCCTGTCAGGTCTGCGCTGCGCACCTGCCGCATGGCTGTCGCCCGGTGTTGCAGGCGCACCCGGCCGCGCGCCTGCTGATCGTCAGCCAGGCGCCCGGGCGCAAGGTGCACGACAGCGGCATTCCCTTCAACGACAAGAGTGGCGACAAGCTGCGCGATTGGCTCGGCATCGACAAGGCGACCTTCTACGATGCACGCCGCGTCGCGATCGTGCCGATGGGTTTCTGCTATCCCGGAAAAGGTCCGTCGGGCGACCTCCCGCCGCGCCCCGAATGCGCGCCGCTGTGGCATCCGCAACTGCTGCCGCGGCTCGTGAACGTGCGGCTGACGCTGGCGATCGGCGGCTACGCGATTCGCGGCATGCTCGGCAAGGCGCGCAAGGCCACGCTCACCGAAACCTGCGCGGCTTGGCATGAATATCTCGACCTCGGCAAGCTGCCGCTGCCGCATCCCAGTCCGCGCAACACCGCATGGTTCCAGCGCCATCCATGGTTCGAGCAAGATGTGATCCCGGCACTGCGACAGCGCGTGCGGGCACTGCTCAAACCGTAACGCTGGCGCTCACGCGGCCTCGCAACATCCTGTTAGCATCGCGACATGCCTTCGGACACCACCCTGCCCCGCCGCAACTGGTGGTCGCGCAACTGGAAATGGTGCGTGCCGGTGCTTTGCGTCATCGTCGCGGGCGCGTTCGTCGCCGCGGGCGTCGCATTCCTGGGCTTCATCTTCGGCATGATGCGGTCGTCCACGCCGTACCAGGAAGCCATGCAGCGCACGCGCGCGTCGCCTGCGGTCATCGCCGCGCTGGGTGCGCCGATTGAATCCGGATGGCTGTTCTCGGGCCGCATCGAAACATCCAACGACAGCGGCTCGGCCGACATCGAGATACCGGTGCATGGCCCCAAGGGCGATGCACGCGTGCACGTGCGTGCCGAGAAAATCGATGGCACATGGCATTACACGATCATGCGCGTGCGTATCGATGCGACGCAACAGCGCATCGACCTGTTGCGACCCGCCGAGAAGGTGCATCACGACAACGTGAACATGTTCCAGGCGCGTACCAGGATCAACAGGGCAACATACGCGTACACGCCGGCGACCACGTCATCCAGCATCACGCCCAGCCCGCCGTGAACGCGGCGGTCGGCGAGGCGCACCGGCCACGGTTTCCAGATGTCGAACAAACGAAACAGGGCGAAGCCGACCAGCATCCACGCGTAACCCGCCGGCGCGGCGGCCAGCGTGATCCACATGCCGATCACTTCGTCCCACACCAGCGCGCCGTGATCGTGCACGCTGAGCCGTTTGCCGGCCACGCTGCACGCCCACACACCCAGCGCGAAACCCGCCACCAGCACCAGCGCGTACCAGCCAAGCGGCAAGTCGCGCAACAGGAACCACCACGGCAGCAAGGCGATCAGTGAACCCGCCGTACCGGGCGCCTTGGGCGACAGCCCCGCACCGAACGCGGTCGCGATCCAGCCATCCGGATGCGTGAGCAGCGCACGGCGCTGCGTGGCGGTGAGTGGCGGGCTCATGGCGCGAAGTGCTCCCAGCCAGTCTGGGGGCAATCAAGCGCGTTGCCCTCCGCATCCACCACGCGCACGCCGCTGCCGGCGACGATGCGGCCGATTTGCGACACCCTGAGTTCAAGATTCGCGAACACCTGGGTGATGTCATGCGCGCGTGCTGCAGGTACGGTGAAGCACAACTCGTAATCATCGCCGCCGGACAGCGCGAATTCGCGGCATGCACGCGCATCGAAGGCACCACGCAGGGCATCGGAAAGCGGCAATGCCTCCGCCGCCAACTCTGCGCCCACGCCGCTGGCCGCGCAGACGTGGCCAAGGTCGGCCAGCAGGCCATCGGACACGTCGATGCAGGCGTGCGCAATGCCGCGCAGTGCCAGACCGGCCGCGACGCGTGGTTCGGGGCGATTCATGCGTGCAAGCAACACCGCGTGCACTGGATGCGGAGCCTCCTGCCCGGAGCCTGGAACGCATCCCCTCGCCGCTGCGCGGCGACCCCCTTCCGCTGGAAGGGGGTGAGGCTGATCTTCCCCCTTCCGCAGGAAGCCTGGAACGCATCCCCCCGCGGCTGCGTGGCGACTCCCTTCCGCTGAAAGGGGGTGAGGCTGATCTTCCCCCGTCCGCAGGAAGCCTGGAACGCATTCCCCCACCGCGGCGCGGCGACCCCCTTCCGCTGGAGGAGGGTGAGGCTGATCTTCCCCCTTCCGCAGGACGTCTGGAACGCATCCCCCCGCCGCTGCGCGGCGATCCCCTTCCGTCGGAAGGGAGGGAAGTTTGTCTTCCCCCTTCCGCAGGAAGGGAGACCGAGGGGGATGGCTTTGCTCCGAGCCTTGCAATAATTGCAATGCGCCCGCTGCATCACCCAGCGTGCCGGTGACGAACACCGCGTCGCCGACACGGGCGCCCGCGCGCGTCAACGCCGCGTCGCGCGGCACCAGACCCAGCGCGGTCACCGTCACCGCCAACGGACCTTGCGTGGTATCGCCACCGACCAGCGCCACGCCATGCAAGCCTGCGAGTTCGCCGAAGCCATCGGCGAACGCTTCCACGAACGCCGGATCACCATCGGGCAGGGTCACGGCCAGCAACGCCCACGCGGGCTCGGCGCCCATCGCGGCGAGATCGGAAAGATTCACCGCCAGCGCTTTCCAGCCGATATCCGCAGGCGCCGTGCCACGCAGGAAATGCACACCTTCGACCAAGGTGTCAGTGCAGGCGACCACGCGCATGCCGGCCGGAACGTCGAGCAACGCGGCGTCATCGCCGATGCCGAGCGCAACATCGCCTCGCGCGGATGCAACGCGCTGCCGGATCAACTCGATCAGCGCGAACTCGCTCAACGCGCCGCTGCCGCGTGCTCGGTCGCGCGCCACGTCCGGGCGAGCTTGTCGAGCACGCCGTTGACGTAGGTGTGGCCTTGTTCGGCGCCGAAGCGCTTGGCGACTTCCACGGCCTCGTTCAGGACCACGCGATACGGCACGTCGAGGCGGTACTTGAGTTCGTAAGCGGCGAGCCGCAACACCGCGCGCTCGATCGGATCGACGCGTTCGACATCGCGGTCGAGGAACGGCGCCAGGCCTTCATCGAGCTCCTGGCGATGCTCGGCGACGCCATTCAGCAGATCCTCGAAGTACTCGATGTCGGCGATCTGCATGTCCTGTTCGTGGCGGAAATCCTCGATCACGCGGGACATCGGGTTGCCCCCGAGTTCCCACGCGTACAAGGCCTGCGCCGCGCGCCGGCGCGCGCGCGAACGGGTGACCGGATCGACGCCACCGGCATGCTTGCTCATTGCTGCAGATCCTTCATCAGTACCGACATTTCGATGGCCGACAAGGCGACGTCGGCACCCTTGTTGCCACGTGCGCCACCGGCGCGCGCCCACGCATCCGCCTCGTCCTCGACCGCCAGCACGCCGTTCATCACCGGCACGCCCGTATCCAGCGCCACCCGCATCAAGCCGCGCGCGCATTCATCGGCGACGTGCTCGTAGTGGCGGGTCTCGCCGCGCACCACGCAGCCGAGCGCGACGATGGCCGCGTAGCGTTTCGTCATTGCAAGTTGGCTGGCCAGCACCGGCAATTCCCAGGCACCCGGCACGCGCAGCACTTCGAGCGCGGCATCAGCCACGCCGCGTTCCGCGAACACGCGACGCGCACCGTCGACCAGTGCGTCCACGATCTCAGCGTTCCAGCGGCTGGCGATCACGGCGAAACGCGCGCCGGGCGGCGGCTGGAGGTCGGGATTGGGGCTGGCGGATTGGTCTGACATGAATGGGACCTAGGGACCTAGGGACCGGGGACCGGGGACCGGAGAAGCGTAACAGCGAGAATCATCGAACCGGCATTATTCGCCATGCGCGCTCGAGTCACACGCACACGACAACGGCAGGCGTGCGAATTCGTTCACGCGCCACCACCCGCTCCCCGATCCCCGGTCCCCGGTCCCGCTTCATCCACGTACTCGACGACTTCGAGACCGAAACCGGACAGGCCGACCAGCTTGCGCGGCACCCCGAGTACGCGCAGGCGGCGGGCACCGAGGTCGGCGAGGATCTGCGCGCCGAGGCCCAGCCGGCGCCACTCGCGTTGCGCGCCGGCGCGGCTGCTCGCGGCGGCGGGGTCCGTGGCGCGGTTCAGGCGCGCCAGCAGCGCGTCCGCATCTTCATTGCCGGCCAGCACCACCACCACGCCGCGCCCTTCGGCGGCGACGCGACGCAGCGCGGCAGTCATGGTGAGTCCGAGATCCTCGCGCTTCAGGTGCAGCACGCCCGAGAGGATGTTGCGCACGTGCACGCGGGTCAGCACTGGCGCGCCGTCGTCGATCACGCCGCGCACCATCGCGAAGTGCAGGTCGCCCTGCAGGCGATCGCGCCACGCGACCAGCCGGAACGCGCCAAACTCGGTGTCGACCTCAGCGTCGAATTCGCGCTCGATGGTTTTTTCCGTCGCCAACCGATGGCGGATCAGGTCCGCGATGCTGCCGATCTTGAGGCCGTGCTTTTGCGCGAACACTTCGAGGTCGGGCCGGCGCGCCATCGAACCGTCCTCGCGCAGGATTTCGACCAGCACGCCGGCGCCGGTGCCGCCCGCCAGCGTGGCCAGGTCCACCGTGGCCTCGGTGTGGCCCGCGCGGGTCAGCACGCCGCCGGACTGCGCCAGCAGCGGAAAAACGTGGCCGGGTTGCACGAGGTCGGACGGCTTGGCGTCGGGAGCGACCGCGACCTGGATGGTGCGCGCGCGATCGTGCGCGGAAATGCCGGTGGTGACACCCGTCGCGGCCTCGATCGAAACCGTGAAGTTGGTGTGGTACGCGGAGGCGTTGTCGCGCACCATCGGTTGCAGGCCGAGCCGCTGGCCATGCGCGGGATCGAGCGCGAGGCAGATCAGGCCGCGGCCTTCGCGCGCCATGAAGTTGATGTCCTCAGGCCGCACCTTGTCGGCGGCCATGATCAGGTCGCCCTCGTTCTCGCGATCCTCGTCGTCCACCATCACCACCATGCGTCCGGCGGCGATTTCGGCGAGCAGTTCGGGAATGGCAGAAAAACTCATCGGAGAATGCTCTTGTTGAAAGTCGGACATGGATGCCCGTCTTTTGATCTACGCGATCATGGACGATCGCAGGAACGAAGCCGCTCGAGATAGCGCGCCAGCAAGTCGACTTCAAGATTCACGCGGTCGCCCACGCGGCGATCGCGGAACGTGGTGACCGCGACGGTGTGCGGAATCAGGTTGACCTCGAAACGCGCGCCGTCGATGGCGTTGACCGTGAGGCTGACGCCGTCGAGGGTAATCGAACCCTTGGCCGCGATGTAGCGCGCGAGTGCTGGCGGCGCGTCGATGCTCCAGCGCTGCGAGCGCGCGTCGGCTTCGATCGCGACGAGCGTGCCGACGCCGTCGACGTGGCCGGACACCAGGTGCCCGCCGAGGCGATCGGCAAGCCGCAGCGCCTTTTCGAGATTCACCGCGTCGCCCGCGCGCAGGCCGCCCAGCGTGGTCAGCGCCAGCGATTCGTTCGAAACATCGAACGCCAGCGCGTCGCCTTCGATCGCGACCACGGTGAGGCAGCACCCGGACACGCTGATGCTGTCGCCGAGGGCGATGTCGGCGATGCCAAGGTCCGGCGCGGCGATCACGAGGCGCACGTCGCCGCCGCGCGCTTCATGGCGCACGAGCGTGCCGGTGGCGGCGACAATGCCGGTGAACATCAGCGCGCCTCCCGGTCGGGGGCGGCTGTGCATCCGTAAGTGTGGAAACTCATGCAACGTTCTCCGCAGCGGCAACGGCGAGAACGCCCCAAGGCATGGACCGACGCGCCGCGGACGCGGGCATCGGACCGTCTTCTTGCATCCGGACTATCACCGTCGGCTCCGGCATTCGACCGGATCTGCTGACCTTGCGAGAGGTGTCGCAAGCGCTCGCGGGCTCGTGCGGCATCGCGTCGATGCCGGACCTACCGCCGGTGGGGACTTGCACCCCGCCCTGAAGACGTTCGCCGGACCAGCCGGCCCGCGCATTCTAGCACTGCCTCCCTGCGCGCTCGGGGAGCCTCTGATTTATTCGCCCTTCCCGCGAAAGCGGGAATCCAGCGCCTTTGTCGTGAATTCTTGAGATTCAAAGGCACTGGGTTCCGGGTTCCACCGCGATGAAGCTGCGGCGGCCCCGGAATGACGAGCAAAATCAGAGGTTCCTCAGTCGCTGGCCGCGCCCGGCCCGGCCACGCTGAACGCGATCGGCCCCAGTCGCGCCGCAGTGGCGACACCCTCGACCCACACTTCGGCGCTCACGCGATGCGCACCCGGCACCAGCACCCAACTGGCCGGGTCTGCACCCGATGCCGGCAGCGGCTTGCCGTCGACCTGCCAGACCACGCGCTGGATGTTGCGCCCGTTGGCGTCCAGCGTGAACCGCAGTCGCTGTGACGACGGCGGCAGGCGCGGGTCGATCGCCAGCATTTCGCCGGGGAGCGGCTGGGCGATCCGCGGCTCGGATCGCGCCGGCGACTGCGCCGCGAGCCCGGTTGTTGTGGAGTGCGGCAAGTACCACTCGGTCCGCTGCACGCACGCCGGCGGCCCGATCCATTCGCAGGTCTGCACCGCCCGCAGTTCGGGGCTGTGCCACAGGCCCGCGTACGGCGCGGTGCTGCGCAGGTGGGCAAAAATTTGCCGCAGCACCGGCGCCGGTCCCAACGAACCGGTCAGCTGGTCGGTGGGTGCGCCGCCCAGATTGCCCATCCACACGCCGACCGTGTAGCGGTTGTCGAAACCCATCGTCCAGATGTCATGGTAATCGCTGGAAGTACCGGTCTTCACCGCGGTCGGCATCGGCAGGTCGAGTACGCTGTCGGCGCCGAACTCGGCCTTGCGGGCATCCGGATCGGACAGGATGCTGGCGAGCAGGGATGTGACATCCGCCGGCAGCACCTGCACGGGACCGGGCTGCGGCACGCCTTCGAGCACATGCAGGGGCAGGAACTCGCCGTGCCGCGCGAGGCTGGCGTAGCCCTGGACCATGTCGTGCAGCGTCACCGCGCCGTCGCCGAGCACGATCGCCGGGCCGTAAAAATCGGCGCTCCGCTTGAAGGTGGTGAAGCCGAAGCGCTGCAACTCGTCGATGATCGGCGGCACACCCACCGCCTGCGCGGTGCGCACCGCCGGGATGTTGAGCGAATTGGCCAGCGCATAGCGCACGCTGACGCGTCCATAGTGCTTGCCGCTGTAATTGCGATAGCGATGCACGCCCTGATGGACGCGCTCGGCCAGCGGCGTGTCTTCCAGCACGTGGTCGGCCTGCCAGCCGAGGCGCGCGAAGGCGAGCCCATACACGAAGGGTTTCAGCGCCGAGCCGGGTTGTCGCGGCGTCACCACCGGGTCGATCGCGAAGGGATCGTTCCCGGGCGCAACCGCCCACGCCAGCACCGCGCCGGTCTGGTTGTCGACCACCAGCGCGGCGCCGTCGTGCACGCCGCGCCGCGCCAGTTCCTGCACGCGCTTGCGCAAGGCCTGTTGCACGAACACCTGCAGCGGAGCATCCAGCGTGGTTTGCACGACTGGCACCGTGATCCCGCGCGCCTTCGCCTGCGCGGTCGCGTACAACACGAATGGCCCGGCCTTGACCGCGAGCTGCTGGCGGCCGGGCTGGATCGGCGCACGCCGGATCGCCTCGGCCTCGGTCGCGCTGATCGTCTTGTCGGCCAGCATGCGCGTCGCCAACTGGTCGACCGCGCGTCGCACGCTGCGCGGATGTTCGCGCGGATCGTAGCCTTCGGGCGAGCGCACCAGCACCACCAGTGCGAGCTGCTCGGCCGGATCCAGCGCCTCGACGTCGCGTCCGAAGTAATAGCGTGCGGCCTGCTCGACACCGCGCCGCTGGGCGCCATAGGGCACCTGGTTCAAGTAGAACTCGAGCACCTTCGCATGCCCGAACTTCTGCAACAGGCGGCCGGCATCGAAGCCCGCGATCCAGTGGCTCCAGTAGGTACGCGGACGCGGCTTCAGGATCCGCGCCACCTGCTCGCCGATGGTGCTGGCGCCACGCTCGATGTGGCCGGCGCGGAAGTTGCCCCACAGCGCGGCGAAGCGCGCGGTCCAGTCGACGCCGCCATGTTGCCAGTAGCGCTGGTCTTCCGAGGCCACGAAACCATCGCGCAACAACTTCGGAATGCTCGCCGCCGGCAACACGTTGGCGCGATTGAATCGGCCGCTGAAACTGAGGTTCAGCGGCGTGCCATCGGCCGCGGTGAAATGCGTCTCGGTGACCGGCGCTGACTTCGACGCCATGCCGAGCGACGCCGGCATTGGCATCAGCGCCCGCCAGGTGGCGATCGCCAGCACGATCACCGCTACCGCACCCACGGCAGCGGTGATCGCGCCCCAGCGAAGCAAGCGGCGGCGGCCACGCCACATCTCAGTGCCCCGGCATCGCCACGTCGACGTGCGTATCCACGCCGCGCCCGAACACGTCCGGCTGGTAGATCTCCTTGATCACGGGCGCCGGTGCGGTGAACGAACCCGGCGCGATCACCTGCGCCGAATACACCACGCGGTAGTGCCCGGCCGGCAGGTCGTCGGCGAAGAAGCGCACCGCGTCGAAGTGGGTTTCACGATGGTAGAAACCACCCTCGACGATCGACATGTTCGGCCACGCGCCGCCATCGAACATCAGCACCGCCACGCCCGGCTGCGCGGCGGGCGTCACCTTGGCCGAAGTCGCCAGCAGGCGATTCACCGCCTCGAACGCGCCCGGCAACGGATCGGTCAGCACCACGTGGTGGCGTTCGGTCGGCGCATCGACGACCAGATCCACCCGCACGATCTCGCCGCGCTTCAGCACCACGCCGGGTTTCACCGCCACCCACTTGTTGTCGCGCAGCACATGGTATTCGCGCGACAGGGTCATGCCGGCATCGGCGGCCGGCAGGAAGCCCGGCGGCATCATGTAGTGCACCTGCACGCCGTAGTACAGGCGGCCCTGCCCGCTGCGGCCGAGCTGCACCTCGAACTGCTGCCCGGGTGCGGCGGCCGGCCCGGCGAGTTTCACCGCCGGTGTCGCGCGCGAGGCGAACGCTGCCGACTGCGGTTTCTGCCCCGGCAGGCTCAACACGCCGACCAGCGACTTCACCGGCACCTCGTAGGCATCGGCGTAATGCGTGGTCGCGGTGGTGCAGAACACGTTCTCCTGGCTGTTCGGCCAGCCGCCGGCGTTGCGGCGCTGTCCGCCGACCCAGCGCATCGCCTTTTGCGGCACGGTGCCCAACAGGTTCTCGTCGCCATACGCGGTGTGGTAGCGCGACAACGCATCGAGGATCGCGCAGTTGGAACGCAACGGCGTCGCCAGGATATCGAGGTACACGCCCTCTTCGCGTTCGTTGAACGAGATCTCGCCGGCCGATTCCTCGGCATACGACAGCAGCGACTTGGTGATCGCGTCCGCACTCGCGCGGTCATGGCTGGCGATCGCCGCATCCAGCAGCAAGGCCTGCCCGAACAACCGCAGCTTGTGCAGCTTCGGGATCATCCCGGCCACGGCGCCATCGGGCAACTTGCCATCCTTCGACATCGCCAGCGCCGCCATCGCGCCCGCACGCAGCACGGGTGCGGCCGGATGATCGCCGGACTTGTCGAGGATGTTCTTGTGCAGGAAGCCCCAGAGTTTCTGCCGCACCTGCTCCGGCGGCTGGTGGCCGGCATCATGCAACCAGTCGAAGGCCAGCGCGGTGTACACGCTCAGGTAATCGCTGACGAAGCGATTGCTCGGGATCCAGAACGACATGCCGCCGTTCGGGGCCTGGAAATCCGCCGCCGAACCCAGCATCCAGTCGATGGTCGCCGGCGCGTCATTCCATTCCACCGACTTGCCGAGTACCGGCTTCAGGCGCAGGTAGTCCGAGGCCAGCACGCCGCGCGAGAGCCGCACTTCCCAGGTTTCCAGCGGATCGTCGCGCATCACTTCGAAGGCGCCGTTGAGGCCGCCGACCAGCGTCGGCGCGAAACGCACCGTCACCTTGGCACTGCCCGGCATCGCCTTCGGCGGCACCTTCACCGGCACCTGCGCACCTGCCGTGGTGGTGCTGCCGTATTCGGCGGCGACCACTTCGGTGCCGGCCGGCTTCACCGGAATGTGCGCCTGCACCGCGTCACCCAGCTTGCCGGACGTCGCCGTCGCGGTCAGCGTGATGTCGCCGGTCTGCGTGGCCTGAAGATCCAGCCAGCTCAAGCCGTGCGCGAACGAGGCGAGATCGAGCGTGCCGGCGGACTTCGCCGTGCCGCCCGCGATCACGCCGCTCGCCTCGATCTTCGTCGCAACGTGCAACGGATTCTGCGTGCGGTTGGTGACGTTGAAGGCCGCGCCGAACTTGTCGCCCACGCGCATCTGGTTCGGCAAGGCCGGCTCGATCTGCAGCGGCAGGTTGACCCGCACCGAGCCGTCGCCGAGGCCCATCGCATCGCCCGGGCTCATCGCGATCACGAGGATGCGCCAACGCGTGAGGTTGTCCGGCAGCTTGAAACTGAAATGCGCGTGGCCGGATGAGTCGGTCTCCAGCTGCGGATTCCAGTACGCGGCGTAGGCAAACTGGCTGCGCACGTTCGGCCCGCTGCTTTCGCCGCCGCCGCCGCCGGGGTTCTCGCCCTTGCCGGCCTTGGGCTGCAACTGCGTCAGCAACTGGTTGGCGAGGCTGTAGTTGACGACGTCCGGGCCATTCGGCGGTGCGTAGAAGGTCTCGCGCGGGTCGTAATACTTGGTGCCCTTCGCCAGCAGGTCGAGCACGCCCTGGTCGACCACCGCGACCACCAGGCGCGTCTTGCCCGGCGCCTTGCCGTCGTGCGTCTTCACTGCAACCTTCACGTCGACCGTCCGCCGCGGCTTGTACTCGGCCTTGGCCGGCGTGACCGTGATGCCGAGCGAGCTGCCCTTGCCGGTGATCTTCAAGGCCTGGTA
>DASSRT010000242.1:0-5231 GCA_035701705.1 Rhodanobacteraceae bacterium | reverse complement strand
GGTGCCCGCCAGCGCATCCTTGTAGTTCACGCTTGAGTAACGCACTTTGATGACGACTTCACCGGCCGCAAGATCGTCGAGCGTCAATTCCTCGAAACGCGCAACAACGGTCTGGTCGTCCTGATGGATGCGATAAGCAGTGAAAGGTTTTTTCATGCTGAATCTCTATCAATACTTGGCTGTGCTGCAGATTCTACCCGGGAGTATTCAATCCGTTTTGCCGAGGATCAGCCGCGCGCCGCGCCGGTGCGTGAAATAGGTCCAGGCCCATTCCAGCATCACCAGCAGGCGGCTGCGGTAATCAATGAGGTAATAGATGTGGGCAAACACCCACACCAGCCAGGCCGGCACGCCGTGCAGTTCCAGTCTGCCCATCTGCACCACCGCACGCTTGTGGCCGATAGTGGCGAGCTGCCCCATGTCGCGGTAGCGGAATGCGGGACGCGGACGTCCGGCCGCATCCGCCAGCACGCAGCGCGCGACATGGCGGCCCTGCTGCTTGGCGACGGCGGCATTGCCGGGCAGCATGCGCCCATCCGCGCCGGCACAGTGCGCGAGGTCGCCGGCCACGAAAATCTCCGGATGGTCCGGCGGATTGAGTCCGGCATCCACCAGGATGCGGCCCTGACGATCCAGCTCGACGCCGAATGCCGCCGCCACCGGCGCGGCGGCCACGCCCGCGGCCCACAGCACGGTGGCGGCCGACACGGCGCGTTCGCCGAGTTGCACGCCGCCCGCACTGACCTCGGTGACGCTGACGCCGGTCAGCACCTCGACGCCGAGTTCGGTGAGCGCGCGCGCCGCGTATGCCGAGAGCGCCGGCGACAGCGAGGGCAGAAGACGTGCCCCCGCTTCCACCAGCAGCACGCGGGTTTGTGCCGGCTGGATGCGCCGGAAATCCTTCGCCAGCGTGAAGCGCGCCATTTCCGCGATGGCGCCCGCCAGTTCCACACCGGTGGCACCGCCGCCGACCACCACGAAGCTCAGCAGTTGCCGGCGGCGGGTTGCATCCGCTTCGCATTCCGCCGCTTCGTAGGCGTTCAACACGCGGCGACGGATTTCGCGCGCCTGCTCCAGGGTCTTCAGACCCGGCGCCAGCGGCGCCCAGTCGTCATGGCCGAAATAGGTGTGACTGGCGCCGCAAGCGAGAAGCAGCCTGTCGTACTCGAGCGTGCCGAAACTGGCATGCACGCGGCGTGAGGTTCTGTCCAGACCGGTGACGCTGCCCTGATACACCTGCACGTTGCGGTAACGCGCCAGCACGCTGCGCAAGGGCACGGCGATGTCCGCCGGACTCAGCTCCGCCATCGCCACCTGATACAGCAGCGGCTGGAACACGTGATGGTTGTGGCGGTCCACCAGCGTGACTTCGATCTCGCGCCGTCCGCCCAGACACAAGGCCGCCTGCAAACCGGCGAAGCCGCCCCCCGCTATCACCACGCGCATGGCACACCGCCTGTTCGCAGTTCATTCAATCCGGATTGTCTTATATTCCCGCACAAACAAGAACCCCGGCACGCGGCCGGGGTTCAGCGGGGCGATTCGCGTCAGGCGTTCAGAATGCGTAACGCACGCCGGCGTAGAAGCGATCCACGTTCGCGGTGTAGCTCGCAAACACGCTCCACTGCGGCGCGAAGTGATACAGGCCGAGCACGCCCGGCGAAGGCGAGCTGTCCAGAAAGTCGTCTCCGCTGACGATGGTCACGAAGCCGTCCACCTCGACTTTCTCCACCGGCGTGAAGCGCACGCCGCCGGAAAGCTCGAGGCCGGTGTCGCTGTCGCTGCCGGAAAAACCGGCCGGGGTGTATTTGCCGTGACTGCTCACCAGCCCGGCATTCACGAACAGCCCGAGTTGCTGCATCAGCATCTGGTTGTAGCCGGCGCCGATCTTGAAATGGGTGAGCCTGAAATCGCAGCAGTCGGCGGTCTCGAAACCCGCCAGCACGTGCCAGTGCGGCGCGATTTCATAGGAGCCGTCCGCGCCCACGCCGGACAGGTTGCCGAAGCCGGAGGACAGGTTGTTGCTGCCGCTGCCGATGTTGACGAAGCCGCCCTGCACGTAGTTGTAGTTGAAATCCGGGTTGTCGGCAGCCTGCGCGGCCAGCGGCAGCGCGACGGACAGCAGGCAGGCGGAAAGCAGTTTCGATACGGTGATGCGGGTCATGGACGACTCCTTGGGAAGATTGCAGCAACATGAACCCGCAGTGTACCCATCATGGCGCGCGCAAGGCGTGCGCCACTTCACAGAACGCGGGGACTTCGGCGAGACGCGCACCGATTGAACATAGTCGGGCTTGACGCGCGCTCAGCGGCCGGATTTGAGCCGGCTTTGACAGTCGCGCAGGGCGCTGGCCATGTCCGCGCCGGTCTGGTAGCGGTCGCCGGCATTTTTCTGCAACGCCTTGTCAATCACGGTTTTCAGGATCGCGGGAATATCCGGGCGCAGGAAGGTCACGTCCGGATGCGGCTCGTTGGCGATCTTGTACATCAGGCCGGTGAGCGAGGTCGCCTCGAACGGCACCTCGCCGCGCAACAACTGGTAGAACGTGACGCCGAGCGAATACAGGTCGCTGCGGCCATCCACGCGCCGTCCCGCGATCTGCTCCGGGGACATGTACGACGGACTGCCGAGAATGGTGCCGGTGCGGGTTTTGCTCACGTCGGTGAGCGCGGCAATGCCGAAGTCGGTGATCTTGAGGCGTCCGCTCTCGCGTTCGTACATGAGATTGGCCGGCTTGATGTCGCGGTGCACCACGTTCTGCGTATGCGCGTACGCCAGCGCGTCCGCCACCTTGACGACGATGGACAGGGCCTCAGCCAGCGGCAGGAGCTTGCCCGGCGCCGCATAGTTTTCCAGCGGCTCGCCGGACAGGAAATCCATGGCGATGTAGGCCAGGCCCTGATCGTCGCCGACGTCGTAGATGGTGACGATGTTGGGGTGGTTCAGCCGGCCGGCGGTTTCCGCTTCGCGGTAGAAGCGCTGCGAGATTTCCTCCAGCACGCGGCCGTCGAATTCGTCCGCCAGCGACATGGTCTTGATGGCGACGGTGCGGCCGATCTTGGGATCGCGTCCGAGATACACCACACCCATGGCGCCGCGACCGATTTCCTTGACCAACTGGTAGCGGCCCAGCATCGGCTTTTGCAGGTTGCCCGAGAACATCATGTCGCGTGCGCCGTTGCGACGCGCGCCCATGAGCGTGGGCGTGGTCTCGAACTGGCGCAACTGCTCCAGATGGGCAGCCACGTCGTCGAAGCCGGGCGCAATGCGTTCGATTTCATCGTACACGCGGATGGCGTCGGCGTAGCGACGGTGCCGCTCGTGATCCTGGGCCAGGTGCTGCATGGCTTCGCACAAGGCCGTGGACGGACGGCAGCGACGGAAACTGTCGAATGCGTCGTCGTAGCGGCCGAGCTGCTGATACGCGAGTCCCAGTTGCCGGTTGGCTTCGGACAGCTCAATGCTGTTGATGCCGGCGTGCGAGTGCAGCGCGCGCCAGGCCAGCCACAGCAGGTGCCCGAACAGCAGCAGCGCGAACGGCGCAGCCAGCGGCAGCCACACGCCGCGCGCCAGCAGCGGAATGAATTCGAGATTGGCGATCAGCACCAGCCACACCACGCTGAGGCTGAGTGCCGCAACGCGACCGAATCGCGCCAGACCGAAGCCGAGCCAGGCGCAGACACCCAGCACCACGAGGCCGCGCAGCCACGCGCCCCAGAACGGGGTCGCGATCACTTCCTGATTGAGGATGCTGGACACCATGTCGGCGACGCGCAACACCGGCGCATCCGCGCCCTGTTCCATCAGCCCGACCAGCACAACCTTGCCGCGCAGGCTGTCGGGAGCGAGCGTGCCGTCGTAGGCATCGCCGAACCCATACGCCGGAAACAGCGAGGCGTCACCGTTGCGATACGTGCGTGCGACCGCGCGCAGGCGCGCATCCGTGGGGACTTCGAGTTTGCCGAGCGTGATGCCGCCCAGGGCGTGCAGGGAAAGCTTGTCGTTGCCGACGCCGCGTGCGCGCGCCGCCGTCAACAGTGCGAGCGACGGCAGCAATTGTCCGTTCACGCGCACGGCCAGCGCCTGAGCTGCGGTGTGCACGCCGTCTGCGACAAAACCGATGCCGTCAGCCCGGGCCGCGAGCATCGGCAGCGGTGCCCGCACGCTCGCCATCGGCGCATCGAACAGGCGGCGCAGAAAATCCTGCTTGCGCGGTTCGAGCACGGCCGTGGCCGGCAGTGCCGTGCCCCGCTCACCCTGCAGAACGGGGTGCGCGCCCAGGAGCACGTTGCCGGCGCGCCGCAAGCTGGCCGCGAAACGCGCATCGGTCTCCAGCGCGCGGCGCATGTCGCCCGAACCGCCCAACCGTTGCAGGGAAGCGAGCGCCTGTGCGTTCTGCGCCGTGTCGAAGGCCGGCACGTAGGCAATCACACGCGCGCGATCGGCGACGAGTTTGTCAGTGAATGCGGCGATGAGATCCCGCGGCCAGGGCCAGTCGCCGATGCGCGCGAGGTCGTCTGCGCCGATGCCGACCACCACGACATCGGCGCTCGGCACGTGGCGCGGCGTGAGGAATTCGGCGCCGCGGAGTGCGAGACGTTCCGGGGCGGGTGCGGCGCCCAGCACGGCGGCGACCGCCAGCAGCAGCGCGAGCAGGCTGCCCCACAGGCGTTTGCTGCCGATCAAGACGTCTGCCCCGCGTGCCCGCGCCGGGCATTGGATGCGGCTGTGCGCATGGTGTCTCGGTTGACCCCGCTCCCCTGAAACGATGGCGCCCGGCTCCCTCCGTCGCGTTATGGAAAATATTACCTGAACCGGCCCCGGACGAAAACAAGGGAATCATTTCCCGGATTCCGCCCGCTGCTTGAGCGCCGTATTGAATGCCTCGAAGCCTGCCGCCGTAACTGCCTCCAAGCGGCGCCAGAGAAGCGGGGCCAGCAGGCCCTGGAAGCGTTCTTCCTGCCGGAAGCGTGTACCGCCTCCGGGTAGCGGGTCCAGAAAGAAGCCGTGTTCGCCATCCAGCACGCCGGGCACGACCAGATGTCCGAGCCAGCGCAGCACAATGGGTGGCGTCACTTGCAAGACACCGGGGCGAAAACGGTATTGGCGGCCGTCCTGCGTCCGCAGGCTCACGTGCAGACGCGCACCGACCTCTGCCTCACCCTCGATGCGAACCACAAACGGATTCCAGTCCGGATAGTGCGGGAAATCCAGCAGCACACGCCACACC
>DASSRT010000241.1:0-30308 GCA_035701705.1 Rhodanobacteraceae bacterium | reverse complement strand
GTATCGTTCAACTCAAGCACGCGCGCCAGCAGGGTCGGGCCCATCTCGGAAATCGTCGCGCGCACCGGCGAGCCGAGCTTGCCGTAGAGATCCCAGAACACCACCGGATTGGCCGCCGGTTGCCACGACTTGTCGATGCCGAGTTTGGCGAGACGCGCCTTCAGCTTGTCGCTGGGCGGCGATGCGGCGGGCTGCGACATTCCGGCCACGTCGCCCTTGACGTCGGCGATGAAGACCGCCGTGCCGAGCTTCGAGAAGCCTTCGGCCAGCACCATCAGCGACACGGTCTTCCCGGTGCCGGTGGCGCCCGCGATCATGCCGTGGCGATTGCCGAAATGCGGATCGAGTTCGACCGCGGTGCTGTCGTTGCGTCCGATGAGGATGTCGTTCACGCGTGGGCTTCCTGTGCTGGCATGAAGAGGAATCGCGATTGTACGTTGTGCGGCAGGCTTGAGCCGCAAGGCCGGGTCGGTTAGGGTCTGTGCGTTGTTTCCACGAATAGCGGCGGTTGCTACATGAAATTGCGGTTTGCGGGTTGGCTGGCGTGCACATGCATGTTGGGATTGTTGGCAGGCTGCGCGACGGCGCCTGCACCGAAACAAGCGGTGGCGAGTGGCGCGAACGTGGATGCGTTGTATGCGCAGCTGGACAAGGCCAGCCAGCAGTACGACCAGGCCCTGCAGTTGGCCCGTCAGGGCGACAACGCGCAGTCGCAGCACGCGTTGGCGACAGCGCTGGACGCGATGCGCAACCTGTCTGACAGTTGCGTCAACACGGCAGGTTGCGACGCGCAACGTTTCCTTTCGGCCTACGACCGCGCGTTGCGCCTGAAGGACGGCAGCTTCCTCGGCACCGAGGACGATGACGATACGCTGGCTGACCAGAATGCGCCGGACGCCGATTCCGGTGTGCTGATGACGCTGCCGCAAGCCCAACGCACCGTGCAATTGCTGCACGATCACAAATTGTCGGATCTGGTCGCCAACAACGGCCCGGTCAAGGCGGCCTTGCAGGTGTGGTTGACGCGCCTGCGGCCGAACCTCATTCGCGCCTATGTCGACTACCAGTACCTGCGTTCGGAAATGTGGCCGGCGTTCCACAAGGCCGGCCTGCCCGAAGCCGTGCTGTTCGGCATCATGGCCAAGGAATCCGGCGGGCGCGTGCACGCGGTGTCGCGCTCCGGTGCCGCCGGTCCGTTGCAGTTCATGCCGGCGACTGGCGCGCGCTTCGGTTTGAACACAGTGAATGGGTTCGACCAACGCTTTGATCCCGCGCTGTCTGCACAGGCTGGTGCGGACTACCTCGATGAGCAGCTGAAGCAGCTCAACGACAATCTTGCGCTGGTGTTGGCGGCGTACAACGGCGGCGAGGGCAGGGTGGGGCGCCTTGCGTCGAGCACGGCCAATGCCACCTTCTGGAATCCGAAGGTCTATTTTTCGCTGTCCGATGAAACCCGCGCCTATGTGCCGATGGTGCTGGCCGCGGCGTGGCTGTTCCTGCACCCTGATCGTTACAACCTGCACTTTCCCAAGGTCGATGGTGCGCCGGGATTCGTGGACATCAGCGTACCTGCATCCTTGAACGAGTTGGCCGTGTGTCTCGGCAATGACGATGGCGGGCGCTACGGTTGGTACCGCACCTTGCGCAATCTCAATCCGGCCCTCGATCCCGACGACGTGCAGCCGAAGGGCACCCGGGTGGCGTTGCCCAAGCTCCTTGAAGCTGCCTACCAGCGCTCGTGCGTGAGTGGCCGCTGGGTCGCCCTCGCTGGCCAGTTGCAGGCCGCCCAATTGCCAGCGCCGCCACCGCGGCCGAAGATCCGGCATTACACCGTGCGCAGCGGCGATACCTTGTCCGCCATTTCCCGCCGCTTCCACTGCGACAGTGCACGCGATCTCGCCCGAAGCAATCACCTGCGTTTGAGTTCGAACCTGCCGATCGGCAAGCGGCTGCGGTTGGAGGGGTGTCGGCGGTAGCGCACTTTGACGATGGTCAGCTGAAAAAACTCTCCAGCCTTTCTATCTGTTTCGGCGTCAAGTTTTTATCAAGTTCCTCACGCATGATCCACCCGGCGAGCTTCGCGTAGTCAAGTCCCATTTCCGTGGCGGCCCGCCTGACTTTTGGCCGTTCATCGAACTGGAGAGAATCGTGTGGGCAGTCCTGCCACAACGGGGACATCGTGGTATCGATGGCAGGCACCACGTAAAGTCGATTGCAGACTTCGCTGCGGAAGACAATCTCCAGGCCGTCCTTGTCGACGCCGTCGTCTCCGTCCATCAGTCCCCAGTCGTAATCAGCGCCATACGCCAGTTCCGAGAACTTCCGGACATAGACGGCGAGGATGGTCGCACGGCCTTGCCCGTTACGTTCTGCAATGGTGGCCCACGTCCTCGGCGTTCCGTCGTGTCGACTGCCCACGTAGAAGCCCTTGCCGCGCGCTCCGTTCGTGTTCTTTTCAGGATCGATGCCGCCGCGCATCATCGAGCAGGCCGAGTCGGCCCCACAGCCATGAAAACCGATGAAACCGAAACCGGCCAACTCGAGTGAGTTCACCAGCAGCGCGCGATACTGGGTGCTCCCTTCGAGCGTCCGTTCGATCATGCGGCAGTCCCAGCGGCTCGTACGCAGCACGCGGGGGTGTGGAAGCTGGGTGAGTGAAAAGCCGTTCCCCATGTCCATGATCCCGTAACCCCCGCATGTGGGGCATGCAGCCACCCGCAGTCGCTGACTCGTGTCGACGTTCTGCAGGTATGGAGCCCTGCAGCCAGAGCATGTGACGATCTTCTGCGGCATGCCGCCTCCTGTTTGGCTTGTCGTACACGCACTGACTCAATCTCACCATTTCCGCGAGACGGCAAGTCAATCGCCGTCGACCGCATGGTGATTTCGTGCGGGTAATTTGGATGCCCACGCTTGCAGGCATTGCAAAGCGAGGCTGGCCGGCCGACGCAATCCCTGTCGAAGTATGGCACACGCGCTCATGAATTCACCACGTTGTCCGGCTTCGCACCGTTCAAGTGGGGATGGGCGATCACGCCATTCCCCAACGCGGAAACGCCGGTGGGTCCGGTCGACGCTTGCGCGGAAAAAATGTAGGGGTCGCGATGGCCCGGAGGGCGCGGCACAGGATGTGCCGAGTAGCCCGAGTAGGTTCGTCCACACCACCCACTGCTCCAGAAACACAAAACGCCCACGAGGGGCGTTTTGGATTTCTGGCGGAGAGGGTGGGATTCGAACCCACGGTACGCTTACACGTACGCCTGATTTCGAGTCAGGTACATTCGACCACTCTGCCACCTCTCCGGGTCGCAACCGATGCTGTGTGTCGGTGTGGGCCGCCCATGATAGTTGGGTGCGCGCCGTCGTGACAACCGGAAGTTGAGGGGTCAGGCGGCCTTGGTGCCACGCTGGCCCAGTTGCTGGAGGACGGTCTTGGCCACGCTGGCGGAGGACGCCGGGTTCTGGCCGGTGATGAGGTTTCCCGAGACCACCACGTGGGCTTGCCAGTCGGCAGCCTTCGAGTATTCGCCGCCGTCTTCCCTGAGCATGTCTTCGATGCGGAATGGCACCACGCCGGCAAGGCCGGCGGCCTGCTCCTCGGAGTTGGAAAAGCCGGTGACGGGCTTGCCGCGCACCAGCGGCAGACCGAAGGGACCGAGGGCGTTCTTCAACGCGGCCAACCCGTGGCACACCGCCGCGACGGGTTTGCCGGCGGCATACACCCGGTCGATCAGCAGCCGCGAGGCTTCATTGTCGGCAAGGTCCCAAAGCGGCCCGTGCCCGCCCGGGTAAAACACGGCGTCGAAAATGGCAGCGTCGACATCAGCGAGCTTGTGGGTGTGCGCCAGCGCCTGTTGCGCTTCGGCGTCGTTCTGGAAGCGGCGGGTGGCCTCGGTCTGGTGGTCGGGACGCTCGCTGCCCGGATCGATCGGCGGCTTGCCGCCGCGAGGCGAGGCCAGAGCGACTTCGGCGCCTGCATCCTTGAAGACGTACCAGGGTGACGCAAATTCTTCCAGCCACAGGCCGGTCGGTTTGCCGGTATCGCCGAGTTGGGCATGCGAGGTCAGTACCATCAGGATCTTCATGGTCGTGCTCCACGGGCGAGGCACTTTGCGTCCTCTTCTTCCACTTTGGGGGATGCCGTGTGAATAGCAAGTCATGGATGTGCAATCCGCACGAAGTTGTTACGCTGCGCGTCAGTTTCCTGAGCGATTTCCCAATGAGTCTGATATCCACCCCGGTGTCTTTCGGCGAGCTGATCGACAAGATCACGATCCTCGAAATCAAGTCCGAGCGCATCACCGATGCGGCCAAGCTGGCCAACGTGCGCGACGAGTTGCAGATGCTGGACGGGCTATGGCGGCTTGACCCCAATTCACGCATCGACATCGCTGCCGAGCGCGCGGAACTCAAGCGCATCAATGAAGCGCTGTGGGAAATCGAGGACGAAATCCGCCTGAAGGAACGCGACCAGGCCTTCGATGCGCGCTTCATCGAGTTGGCGCGTGCGGTGTACCACACCAACGACCGGCGCGCGGCGGTCAAGCGTGCCATCAACCTCAAGTTGGGGTCGAGGTTGGTGGAGGAGAAGTCGTACCAGGATTACGGAACCCCTGAATAACCTGCTGCGCTCGGCAGCTTGCGCGCCGGCGGTGCTCGCAATGCTCACGTACTGGCGTGTACGCTCCGCTTGCTGCGCTCCGGCGACCCGCAATCTGCCGTCGCTCGCGACGGTTCTTCAGGGGTTCCCGTTCATGGCTCTCGGCGATTGGTCGCGGCTTCCGCCGCTCCTACGATGGGCGTGGGATTGGTCGCGGCTTCCGCCGCTCCTACCGGATTTGGGTGAAGGCTTCGAGCCGCGCGATGACATCGTCCACCGTCACCAGATCCATCACCCCGGGGTATTCGATCTTGCTGCCCCACGGGATCTGTGCGGCCGGCTTGTGCAGGAACTTGCGTGCGGCATCGTCGTAACGGTCCACGCACCAGCGGCGGTCGGAGTAGGGACCGGAACGCGCGGGATTGCTGGCGGCGTGCAAGCCCAACACCTTGGCGCCGACGGCGTTGGCCATGTGCATGGGGCCGGAGTCCGGCGTCAGCACGATCGCCGCGCGCTGGTACAACGCCAGGGCGCATTTCAGCGTGTCCTTGCCGATCAGGTCGAACGGGCGCGTCGCCATCGAACCGGCGATGGCGTCGCCAAGCGCGTGCTCTGCCGGCGACGGGCCGCCCGTCAGAACGACCCGCATGTGCAAGGCCCGGGCGGCGTGATCGGCGACGGCGGCGTAACGTTCCGCGCGCCAGTTGCGAAGCGCATGGCTGGATGCCGGCGAGAGCAGCAGCGTTGGCTGGCCGTCGTCGGGCCACTGTTCCGCCGCCCATGCGCGCGCCT
The DNA here is from genome assembly GCA_035701705.1 of Rhodanobacteraceae bacterium. Lineage (GTDB taxonomy): Bacteria > Pseudomonadota > Gammaproteobacteria > Xanthomonadales > Rhodanobacteraceae > 66-474. The sequence goes on along the minus strand of DASSRT010000241.1, from coordinate 24,916 downwards.
CGTCAGGAATCGGGATGTCCCAACGCACCGCCGTCTGCTTCAGTCCCAAGGGTTCGCAGAAGCTGCCGATGGCATCCAGTACGTGCTCGCCGCTGCGTGCGGGAATGCGTTCGCGGACGAACGCGCCGTGCAGGTCCTTCGCGCGGGCGGGGTCGTAACCGATGCGCCGATCAGCATGCACCGCAAGGCTCAGCAGGTTCGACCGCAGTGCGACCTGCATGTGCAGCAGCGCATCGAAACGCCGCCCGGCCAGGGCCTTTCGCACCGCGCGAAACCCCGCGAGGCCCGCGCGCTTGTCGAAGTCGATGAATTCCACACCGCCAATGTCGCCGACAAGCCTGTGTTCGAACTTGCCGACGATCCACGTCAGTTGCGTCTGCGGCCACGCCGCTTGCAGGGTGCGCAGCAGCGGCACCACGTGGGTGACATCGCCCAGTGCCGAAGTGCGCAGCAGGCAGAGGTTTTGCGGGGGTGCGGGCATGTGGCTTGCTAGAATGCGAACGGTGAGCACGCCGACGAGTCCAGCTGCCGAACGCCGGGTCATCGACCCGCGCATTGTCGCATCGGGAAGCGGCGCGATGGTGCTGGACGGCAATCTCGCCGAGGCGCCGACCCGCGATTGGTTCGAGCGTTCCTGGTGGTCCGCACGCGGTAGCCTGAAGGAAGGCAACGGCGGCCGTGGCGGCGTCGCGTTCGTCGATGCGCCGGTCGGCCCGTGCGTGTTGCGCCACTATCACCGCGGCGGCTGGATGGCGTCGCTGATGGGCGACCGCTACGTGTGGAACGGCCGCGAACGCAGCCGCGGATTTTCCGAATTCCGCCTGCTGGCCGAGCTGTTCCAACGCGGCCTGCCGGTGCCGGCTCCGGTGGCCGCGCGCTACCAGCGGCGCGGCGCCTATTACACCGCGGATCTGATTACCCGCACGATCGAGCGTGCGCAGACGCTGACCGATCTGATTGCCGCCGGCCGCTTCGACGCAGGCCTCGCCGAGCGTGTCGGCGCGCTGGTGGGTACGTTCCACGCGGCGGGCGTGGATCACGCCGACCTGAACGCGCACAATATCCTCATGGCCGATGATCGACTCTGGCTGATCGATTTCGATCGCGGGGAAATCCGCGTCACCGGTACCGCGTGGCGGTTGGCGAACCTTGCGCGACTGAAGCGCTCGCTGTTGAAGGTCGGCGCGTGCGATCATGACGAGGCGACGCTGGATCGTGAAGTCTGGGCTCCCTTCATGCGCGGCTACGAGCGCGCTTCCACCCCGGGTGAGTGATGGAAATGTCGGCGCATTCGATCGGTGACATGCCCGCTGCCAGGGCCGGACCAGGTGGGACGTGGTGCCTGCACGTGCTCGGCGCGGGGGCGGCCAGCGCGATTGATCTCGGCTCGTCCGGCGCCGTGCTGGAATGCGACGGCAAGCCGCTGCTGCTGATCGATTGCGGCCCGGGTGCGCTGGACAACTACCTGCGTTGTTACGGTGAATTGCCGCCGGCCGTTTTCATCACGCACGCGCACATGGACCACGTGGCCGGACTGGAACGCCTGTTTCATGCCGGCTGGTTCGATCCGGAATGGCGGGGACGCGTGAAGTTGTTCATGCACGCGAACCTGGTGCCGATCCTGCAGGCGCGCGTCGCCGACTATCCCAACGCGGTCGCCGAAGGCGGTGCGAATTTCTGGGAAGGATTCCGGTTGATCGCGGTGTCGCGCGGGTTCTGGTTGAACGACTGGTGGTACGACGTGTTCGCGACACGCCACCACGCGCCCGGCACCTCGTTCGGGGTGGGCCTGTCCGGCTGTTTTGTCTGGACCGGCGATACCCGGCCGATTCCCGAAGCGGTGGCCGAGTATTCCGACGAGCACACCCTGGTCGCGCATGATTGCGCGCTGGTCGGGAACCCATCGCACACCGGCGTTGCCGACATCGAGCGGGAATATCCCGCAGAGTTGCGTGCGCGCTTGTTGCTGTACCACTACGCCAGCGACGAGGACGCAGCGGCATTGCGCCAGCGTGGCTTCAAGGTTGCCGTACCTGACGGTCGCTATCCGCTGCACGCGCCGCACCCGGTTCGCGCCGGGGCAGGCTGATGAAGCCCGAGGCACCCGTGGCCTTGCAACGGGCGCCGGCGCCGCCGGATGCGTTGGGGCGCGCGCTTGCGGATTTGCGCATTTCGGTGATCGACCGCTGCAATTTTCGTTGCCCGTACTGCATGCCTGAGGAGGCTTATCCGGCCGACCATGCCTTCCTGCGCGCACGCGATCGACTCGACTTCAACGAGATCGAGCGCATCGCGCGAGCCTTCGTCTCGCTCGGTGTCCGCAAGCTGCGCCTGACCGGCGGCGAACCGCTGCTGCGGCGTGACCTGCCCGAACTGGTTGCGCGGCTGGCCGCGATCGACGGCGTCGAAGACCTCGCGCTGACGACCAATGGCATGTTGCTGCCGCGCATCGCGCAGGCCTTGCGCGATGCAGGCCTCAAGCGACTGACGATCAGCATGGACAGCGCCGATCCCGACATCTTCCGCAAGTTGTCGGGCGGGCGCGGCGAACTGGCCGACGTCGAAGCCGCGATTGCCGCGGCGGAGACTGCCGGTTTCGGCCCGCTCAAGATCAATTGCGTGGTGATGCGCGGCGTCAACGATGCCGGCGTGCTCGACCTCGTCGAACGCTTCCGCGGCAGCGGCCACGTGGTGCGCTTCATCGAGTACATGGATGTCGGCACCGTCAACGGTTGGCGCAACGACCGCGTCGTGCCGGGCCGGGAACTGGTCGAACGGATCGGCGCGCGCTGGCCGCTGGAGGCGCTGCCACGCAGGGCGTCGTCCACGTCGCGGCGCTGGCGCTTGCGCGACGGCAGCGGCGAAGTCGGGTTCATCAATTCGGTGACCGAGCCGTTTTGTGGCGGCTGCACCCGCGCGCGCCTGTCGGCCGACGGCAAACTCTACACCTGCCTGTTCGCGCATGCCGGCCACGACCTGCGTGCGCTGTTGCGCGCCGGCGAATCGGATGAAGCCTTGCGCGGCACCGTGGCCGGCATCTGGAGCCATCGCGGCGACCGCTACAGTGAGCGGCGAGCGGAGTTGCGCGCCGCGGGCGTGCTGGAACATGTCGAGATGTATCGAATCGGCGGTTGACGTTTTCGAGACGCCGCAACGCCGGTGTACGTGAATAGTGAAGTTTCTCGCCACGCAGCAAGCCGAACGCGCACGGAAGGCGACGGCTGTGGTTTTGCTTGATCCGTGGTATCCGTGGCAATCCGTGGTCAATGTTTTTGAACCTTGAACGATGACAGCCCAAGAATTTTCCCATGTTGATGAATCCAACCGCCCGCGCATGGTCGACGTCGGCGCCAAGGCCGTCACCCCGCGCGTTGCGGTGGCCGAAGCCGTGGTGCGGTTTCCGCCCGCGGTCGCGAAAGCGTTGCGCGATGGCGGCTTGCGTTCGCCGAAGGGTCCGGTCATCGACACCGCCGTGATCGCCGGCACCATGGCGGCCAAGCGCACGCACGAACTGATTCCGTTCTGCCATCCGTTGGCGATCGAGCGCTGCAAATTCGCGGCGGATTTCGTGTCGGCGACGGATCTGGTGATCCGTTGCGAAGTCGCGATCACCCACAAGACCGGGGTCGAGATGGAGGCGCTGACCGGCGCCAGTGTCGCGGCCTTGACCGTTTATGACATGTGCAAGGCGCTGTCGCACGAAATCGAGATTGCCCAGGTGCGCCTCGTCGAAAAATCGGGCGGCAAGCGCAACGTGAAGGGCGGCAAGCTCGCGAAGGGCAGGGCGAAGCGGTGAATTACAAGCTGCTTTATTTCGCCTCGTTGCGCGATGCGGCCGGATGTTCGGGGGAATCCGTCGACAGCGACGCGCGTGACGTGCGCGGCCTGTACGCCGAGCTCGCGATGCGCCACGGCTTCAGCTTCGCGCCATCCAGCCTGCGGGTGGCGGTCAATGGCGCGTTCACCGATTGGGACCGGCAGCTTGCCGATCACGATGAAGTGGCGTTTCTTCCGCCCGTGAGTGGTGGCTGATGGATGCTTTCCGGATCAGCGCGGTTGCGATTGATGCTGCAGTTTTGCGCAGCGAGCTTGAGGCGCGCGCAGCCGGCGCCGTGGTGTGCTTCGAAGGCCGGGTGCGCGATCACAACGATGGCCGCGCAGTGAACGGCTTGACTTACGAAGCCTACGTCGAGCTCGCCGAAGCCGAGGGGCGACGAATCGTCGCGGAAGCGCAAGGCAAGTTCGCTGTTGAACGAGTCGCCTGCGTGCACCGGATCGGTGAGCTGGCGCTCGGCGATGTCGCGGTCTGGGCCGGCGTTGCCGCAGGCCATCGCGGTGCGGCATTCGACGCCTGCCGCTACGTGATCGACGAGGTCAAGGCACGGGTGCCGATCTGGAAGCGCGAGCACTACGTGCAGGGCGCTTCGGAGTGGTTGCATCCGGCCGCGGAATGAAGGCGCGGCGGAATGATGGTTTGGCGGAATGACGGTGTCGGGGACGCCTTGATTTTGCTCGTCATCCCGGCGCAGGCAGGGGTCCAGTGTCGTTGCGTTCCGCTGGTTTTCGGACATCACATTGGATTCCCGCTTTCGCGGGAATGACGGCCCGATACTTTAGGGAACCTCTGATCAATCCCACCCCTCGTCGTCCCGGCGGAAGCCGGGATCCAGTGACTATGCCGCAAGGTATTGAGACACAAAGCCGCTGGGTCCCGGATATCGCTTCGCGATTCCGGGATGACGAGCAAAATCAGAGCTTCTTTGGGTCCGACCATCCAAAATGGTGGCGGCCCCGCCAGCGTAGACTCCGGCGCACGAGTTGATCGATACCGTTGCTGCCTTCCGGCCCTGGCGGAGTTTTCGATCTATCGTCGCGGAGGCACCGACGGGGCCACCATGAACTTCAAAACTGGCGGAGAGGGCGGGATTCGAACCCGCGAAGCGGGGTTTAGCCGCTTACACACTTTCCAGGCGTGCTCCTTCAACCACTCGGACACCTCTCCACAAATCGTTCGATCCCACCCTCGGGCGGGATATGCTCGCATCATCCCTGATGCTCGCCCCTCACTGCGTTCGGGGCCGACCTGCGGTCGTCCGAATTCGTTCCAGACGAATTCGTCGAACCCTTGATACGGGGTTTAGCCGCTTACACACTTTCCAAGCGTGCTCCTTCAACCACTCGGACACCTCTCCGGACTGCGGTTTCCGCGCAGCGGACTGCCCAGAATAACGGGCGCCGGCTGGGCGCACAAGACGATCGCTGCAATGCCTTGGTCTCGCCGCCCGGTCTTGGCACAATGGGGCTTCGCCCCAAGGTCATCCGGATGAGCTACCAGGTTCTCGCCCGCAAATGGCGCCCGAAGCAGTTCAGTGAACTGGTCGGGCAGGAACACGTCGTCAAGGCGCTGAGCCACGCGCTGGATTCAGGCCGCGTGCACCACGCGTACCTGTTCACCGGCACGCGCGGCGTCGGCAAGACCACCATTGCGCGCATTTTCGCCAAGTCGCTCAATTGCGAGAAGGGCATGTCGGCGCATCCGTGCGGCGAGTGCGCGGTGTGCACGGCGGTGGACGCGGGTCGCTTCGTCGACCTCATCGAAATCGACGCGGCCAGCAATACCGGTGTCGACGACGTGCGCGAGCTGATCGAGAGCGCGCAGTACGCGCCGGCGCGCGGGCGCTTCAAGGTGTACCTCATCGACGAAGTGCACATGTTGTCGAAGGCGGCCTTCAACGCGCTGCTGAAGACGCTGGAAGAGCCGCCCGAACACGTGAAGTTCCTGCTCGCCACCACCGATCCGCAGAAACTGCTGGTGACGGTGTTGTCGCGCTGCCTGAAGTTCGGCCTGAAGCGGCTGCTGCCCGGCCAGATCGGCGGCCAGATGCGGATGATCCTCGGCAAGGAAGGCATCGCCTACGACGAGGGCGCGATCGAAGCCTTGGCGCGCGGCGCCGACGGATCGCTGCGCGACGGCTTGTCGTTGCTCGACCAGGCGATCGCCCACGGTGGCGGCAAGCTGCAAGGCGACGACGTGCGCGCGATGCTCGGCACCATTGCGGACAACGACGTCGGCGCACTGTTGTGCGCACTCGCGGCTGGCGACGGCAAGGCCCTGCTGGCCGAAGCCGATCGCATCGCCGGGCTGGCGCCGGATTTCGCCGTGGTGCTGGAACAGCTAGCCAATGCGCTGCACCGCATCCAGCTGCGCCAACTGGTGCCGGGGTTCACCGGCGACGAGCCGGAACGCGAAGTGCTGGATGATCTGGCACGCAAGCTCGACCCCGAAGACGTGCAGGTCTGGTACCAGTTCGCTTTGCACGGCCGCCGCGATCTGCCGTTGGCGCCCGACGTGCGTTCTGGGTTCGAGATGACCTTGTTGCGGATGCTGGCCTTTCGCAGCGGCGATGCCGGCGGCATGTCTGCCAGTAATCCATCGCCGCCGGCCAGGCGCGAAGTCGCGCCAGTCGCTGCCCGGGCCGCGCCAGCGAGCCCACCACCGGTAGCGCCATCGCCGGTGCAGGCTGGCGCGCCGGCGGCTCCCACGGCCGTGCCGAAGCCGGTCGCCGCACCGCGCATCAACGGACTCGCGGATTGGGAAGCGTGGATCGCAGCTGCACAATTGGGAGGCCCGGTTGGATTGATCGCGCAGCACGCCGTACCAAAGTCGTATGAAGGCAACACCTTGACGCTGGCATTGAAGCCGGAGCACGAGGTTCTCTGCGGCGAGGTGCAGTGCAAACAGCTGCAGGACAAACTGGGCGAGGCGATCGGGCGCAAGTTGCGCGTACGCATCGTGCACGAATCGGTGGCCGAGACCCCGGCAACCCGCGCGCAGCAAGCTCGGTCGGACCGGCAGGCCGCCGCGGAACGCGCACTTGCCGACGATCCGATAATCCAGGACATGCGCCGCAAGCTCGGCGCCGAAATCATCAACGAAAGCATTCGACCCGCAGGCAACCAGACATGATCAAGGGACAGTTGGGACAATTGATGCAACAGGCGCAGCGCATGCAGGAGGACTTGAAGCACGCGCAGGAAGAAATCGCCAAGCTCGAAGTGACCGGCAGCGCGGGTGGCGGCATGGTGGAAGTCACCATGTCCGGGCGCCATGAGGTGCGCCGCGTACGCATCGACCGCAAGCTGATGGCGGACGACCCGGAGATGACCGAGGACATGGTGACGGCGGCGGTCAACGACGCCGTCAACAAGGTTGCGCAGGTCAGCCAGGAAAAGCTGGGCGGCGTGAGCGCCGGCATGAACCTGCCGCCGGGGTTCAAGCTGCCGTTTTGAGTGCCGGGACCCGGAACTCGGGACTCGGGACTCGGGACTCGGGACTCGGGGCATGAACCTCGGCGCACCTTCAGTCGTCATTCCGGGGCGGTTTCCGGCTGGATCGGAAACCGAACCCGGAATCCATATTGCTCTGCGTTCAATGCGGACGCTGCTGGACCCGTGATCCATGGCAGACCAAGCCAACCTCCTCGCCGAACTGATCGAAGCCCTGCGCTGTCTGCCGGGCGTCGGCGCCAAGGGCGCGCAACGGATGGCGTTCCATCTGCTGGAGCGCAATCGTGACGGTGGCATCCGGTTGTCGAAGGTGCTGGGCGAGGCGATGCAGCGCATCGGCCACTGCCGGTCGTGCCGCAATTTCAGTGAAAGCGCCGAATGCGCGATCTGCGCGAATGGCTCGCGCGATGCGTCGCTGTTGTGCGTGGTCGAGACGCCCGCCGACCTGCTGGCGGTGGAACAGGCCACCGGTTATCGCGGCCGCTATTTCGTGTTGATGGGACGGTTGTCGCCGCTGGACGGACTGGGTCCGCGCGAATTGGGTGTCGACCTCTTGACCGCGAGGCTCGCCAACGGCGAGGTGCGCGAACTCGTCATCGCCACCAATCCGACGGTGGAAGGCGAGGCGACCTCGCATTGGCTCGGGCAGTTGGCGCGCGCGGCCGGTGCGCGCGCGACCCGGCTCGCCCACGGGGTGCCGCTGGGAGGTGAACTCGAATACGTCGATCGCGGCACGCTGGCGCACGCGTTCGGAAGCCGGCAAGCGCTCGACGATTGACGCGTATCTCGGCTGCGGTGCCGTGCGTTCGGTTGCGGCATCCGGCTACGCTGCGCAACGCCCCTCTGCGTTGGCGGGATTGATGTCCTTCCCCCTTCGGGACGAAGGGGGATTGAGGGGGATGGCCTTTGGCTTTTATGCTGCTCGGGACCCGGATCTCTGCGTGAACCCCGCCATGCCAGACACCATCTTCGACAAGATCATTCGCCGTGAAATCCCCGCCGACATCGTTTACGAGGACGATGACGTGCTCGCATTCCGCGACATCCACCCGCAGGCGCCGGTGCACGTGCTGTTCATTCCAAAGCGGCCGTTCGCCACCTTGAACGATGTCGGCGGGGCCGATGCCGCGTTGTTGGGCAAGTTGCTGCTGGCCGCGTCCGCCTACGCCAGGCGCGAAGGCTTCGCCGAGGCGGGCTATCGTTGCGTGATCAACTGCAACAAGGGCGGTGGGCAGACCGTCTACCACCTGCACGTGCATCTGCTGGCGGGCAAGCAGATGCCGGAGCGGATGGTTTGAGCGATCCTTCGGCGGAAGCCGGAAACGAAACAGCCACCGCAAGGGTGGCTGCAATCGTTGGTCGGGGAGACAGGATTTGAACCTGCGACTTCTACTTCCCGAATGGAAATATGCGTGTATGGCGTGCTATGTGGTAAATAGCGTCACAAGCGTCACAAATCGCATTGTGGCGCTGGTTTGCGTGGTGGCCTATGCGTCACAAGCGTCACGGTGGTGCGCGCCGGCAAGGTTTGCAGCGCGAGTGCGCTGCGCGTTGCGCGCGCGGTGTCGGTGGGGCGGCCTAAAGTTTTAGGATCGGCCATTGCGGACACCGCTCCCGTCCTCACGCGTGGAGTTTTCGCTGTTTTGGGTTTTCCTAAACCCTTGCGGTCTATCTATCTATTCGCGGTGGGTGTGGCCGGACTCAGGCCGGCTTGGTAATGCGTGCCACGGCGGCGTTGATGCGGCTACGGCGGGCCCGGGGGCTGGATGCACGCGGAACTATCATTCGTTCCGCATGCGCTTCAACCAATCCTTGTCGGACCACTCGCGGCCGATGCGTTCGACACCATCGGCCGGACGCGCACTGCGCACGAAGCCGGCAACCCCAGCAATGATGATGGCAACAAGCGCGGCCACCGCCCACCAGCCCATGAGTGCCCATGCAAACAATGCCATGAATGCGCAGACGGCGATGCAAAAGAAGTAGTACGGCAGCGTAAACAGCGAGTTCATGTGCGCGATTGTACCTCGCTTGGCGCGCCCCGCATCGCATTGCGGATCCCTTTCCGCGCCCTGGCATGCCTGCTGGCGCACGCCACTGTGACGCCGAGTGCGGACCTACCCCCGCATGACGGCGGGAAGCGCGGCGCGCTTGCACTTCCCATGCACTTATCGACTGAAACGAAAACGGCCGCTTGAGGGCGGCCGTTCGCAACTTGCTGTTGTGACTGTGCAAATTGGTCGGGGAGACAGGATTTGAACCTGCGACTTCTACGTCCCGAACGTAGCGCTCTACCAGGCTGAGCTACACCCCGACGGGTCGCCGTGGGCCAAGGCCCCGCAGCGAGCCGCAAATGATAGCGGGCGCCCCTTCAGGCGCGCAAGACTCGGCTGCACGCTGCTAATCTTGCGGTTTTGAACGCGAGGCCAAGCCATGGCGCTGACTACGCCCCGAACCATGCCCGGCGTGCTGGAACTGCTGCCGCGCGAGCAGATCGCGTTCCAGTCGATGCTGGACACCATTCGGCACGGCTTCGAGGTGTACGGTTTCCTGCCGGTGGAGACGCCGGCGATCGAATTTGCCGATGTGCTGCTGACCAAGAGCGGCGGCGAAACCGAGCGGCAGGTGTATTTCGTGCAGTCGACCGGCGCGCTGGAACAGTCCGCGGGCCGTCCGGAGCACGCCCTGCGCTTCGACCTGACGGTGCCGTTGGCGCGCTACGTCGCCGAGCACGAGCGCGAGCTTGCATTTCCGTTCCGGCGTTACCAGATGCAGCGTGTCTACCGCGGCGAGCGCGCCCAGCGCGGGCGCTTTCGCGAGTTCTACCAGTGCGACATCGACGTGATCGGCAAGGATACGCTGTCGGTCCGCTTCGATGCCGAGGTGCCGGCGGTGATTCATGCGGTGTTCCGCGCGCTCGACATCGGCGCGTTCACGATCTGGCTCAACAACCGCAAATTGATGCGCGGCTTTTTCGAAGGTCTCGGTATTGGCGGCAGCGAGCAGCAGATGCTGGTGCTGCGCGAAGTCGACAAACTCGACAAGCGTGGTGCCGACTACGTGCGCGGCGTGCTGGCGGGCGAAGGCTTCGGGCTGTCGGCCGCGGTGGTGGACAAGATCCTGCACTTCGTCGAATTGCGTTCGACGTCGCTGGCGGACGCGCACGCAAAGCTGGACGCGCTGGGTTCCGGCAGCGAAACCTTCGAGCAGGGCAGGGCGGAATTGCGCGAGGTGCTGGACACCGTCGCCGCGTTCGGCGTGCCTGAATCGGCATTCGCGCTGAACCTGTCGATCGCGCGCGGCCTCGACTACTACACCGGCACGGTTTACGAGACCACGCTGGACGCGCATCCGGACATCGGCTCGATCTGTTCCGGTGGCCGCTACGACAACCTTGCTGCCAACTACACCAAGTCGACGCTGCCGGGCGTCGGCATCTCGATCGGTCTGACGCGGCTGTTCTGGCAGCTGCGCGAGGCGGGATTGGTGAAGGCGTCGGACAGCACCGTGCAGGTGCTGGTGACGCAGATGGATGCCGCACAGTTGCCGGTTTGCCTCGCGCTGGCGAAGGAGTTGCGCGATGCCGGCATCGCCACCGAGATCGCACTGGAAGGCGGCAAGCTGGGCAAGCAGCTGAAATACGCCGATCGCGCGGGCATCCGTTTCGCGGTGGTCATGGGCGAAGACGAGTTGGCGCGCGGCGCGGTGGCGGTGAAGGACCTTCGGCGTGGCGACCAGTTCGAGGTTGCGCGGGCGGAACTGGTGAAATCGTTGCGGGTGGAATTGGCACAAGGCGAGGCGGTACGCACATGAACAAGGTACTTCTGGACGGTGGCAGCCTGACGCGGCAGCAGGTGATGGCGGTGGCGCGCACGGGTGCAACGGTCGAGCTGGATGCGGCGCAGTTGGCCAAGGTGCAACGCGCGGCGGACTTCATCGCCGACAAGGTGCGTTGCGGCGAGCCGATCTACGGCGTCACCACCGGCTTCGGCAGCAATGCCGACAAGCTGCTCGGTGCGCATCGCGCGCGCGACGAGTTGCCGGGCGGCAATCCCGATCCGCGCGAGGAAACGCTGGCGGAGGAATTGCAGCACAACCTCATCATCACCCACGCGGTGTGCGTGGGCGAACCGTTGCCGGATGAAGTGGTGCGCGCGATGCTGGTGATCCGCATCAATACCTTGATGCGCGGGCACTCGGGCATCCGCGTGGCGACCCTGCAGGCACTGGCGTCGATGTTGAACGCCGGCATCGTGCCGGTGGTGCCGTCCAAGGGTTCGGTTGGCGCCAGTGGTGACCTCGCGCCGTTGTCGCATCTCGCGATCGTGCTGCTCGGCGCTGGCGAAGCGTTCTTCGAGGGCGTGCGCATGCCCGGTGCGGAGGCGCTGCAACGCGCGGGCCTGCAGCCGGTGAAGTTGTCGTTCAAGGAAGGCCTGGCGCTCAACAACGGCACGGCGCAGATGCTGGCGACCTCGGTGCTGGTGCTGGACGAGCTCGAATACCTGCTCGGCGTTGCCGACCTTGCCGCGGCGATGACGCTGGATGCATTTGCCGGTCGCAGTGGCGCCCTGCGCGAGGAAGTCCACGCGCTGCGTCCGCATCCCGGGCAGGTCGATGCCGCGCGCCACGTGCGCGGCCTGTTGCAGGATTCCACGCTCGTCGACATTCCGTATCACCTCGTGCCGCATTTCCGGACGTGGTCGGCGAAGGCCTGGACACAAGCCGAAGACCAGGCGCTCAGCTTCGACATCGGCTGGGAGTGGGTGCCGGCCAACAAGCGCCACGGCCGCGAGGCGTTCTACCAGCGTTTCCTGCCGTTCAAGGGTGGCAAGAAGCACCAGCCGCAGGATGCCTATTGCCTGCGCTGCATGCCACAGGTGCATGGCGCGGTGCGCGACGCGTGGGCGCAGGCATGCCGAGTCATCGACGTCGAGTTGAACTCCGTCACCGACAATCCGTTGATCTTCCCGGATGCCGAAGGCGCGCGCTATATCGAAGAGCAGGTGATTTCCGCCGGCCACTTCCATGGCATGCCGCTGGCCTTGGCGATGAGCTACGTGAAGGCAGCGATCCCGGTGTTGGCGTCGATCTCGGAACGGCGTCTCAACAAGCTGGTCGATCCGGCCACCAACGACGGGCTGCCGGCGTTCCTCACCGGCAACGAAGATGGCACCGATTCCGGCTTCATGATTGTGCAATACACCGCCGCGGCGCTGGTCAATGACCTCGCGACGCGCGCGCATCCGGCCAGCGTGTATTCGATCCCGACCAGCGCCAATGCCGAGGACCACGTCTCGATGGGCGCCAACGAGGCGCGCCAGGTGTTGCACATGCTGCGTGACGTTTCCGACGCGCTGGCGCTGGAAATCTACACCGCGGCGCAGGCGCTGGATTACCGCAACGAGATGTTGAACGCGGCGCGCCGATTGGCGTCGACGGGCGGCTGGCAGGCGCTCGCGGCCAAGGTGGCGCTGGCGCCGGCGAGCGACAGTCCGCAGCGCGCCCAGTTCGAGCAGGAAGTGCAGGCGCTGGCTGAGGCCCTGGCCGGTTCAGCGGCATTCCGGCCCGGCGAGGCGGTGCACGCGGCGCATGCGCGGCTGCGCGAAACCGTCGCCTTCATGCACCGTGATCGTGCGATCCAGCACGACATCGCTGAAGCCTGCCGGTTGACGCGCGAGCGGGCTTACGTCGTTTAGCGAGGCTCCCAGGGTGCCCATCGCCAACTAGCCACGGCCGACCTCGTCCGGCGCAAGCCAGCTCCCGATTGCATCGGATCCAACACCTCCGTGGTGGATCAGTGTGCGGTGCAACCATGTGAGCAGGATTCCCGAAGTGTCCGGGGTTCCCCGATAGCCGGTTCGATTTCCCAACAGACGGTTGCATTTGACGGGCCTGCGCTTGCGACATGCCTTGCCGGTCTGCTACATTGCGCGTCAACGTACTAGCGCATTAGTACGTTAGTGTAGTGAAGCATAACCCCGCCGCAGACCGGAATGCCGATGAAACGCCGCGCGCTCGACCCCGAAACCCCGTCCGATTCCGCCGAAACGAAGCTGTGCAAGGCCTTGTTGTCGATGCGTGACGTCGGTGAGATGCGCGCCTTCCTGCGCGACCTTTGTACGCCCGCCGAGCTGGAGGCACTGGTCGATCGCTGGACGGTGGTGCCGTGGGTCCTGGAAGGCAAGCCGTACCGGGAAATACACGAGCACACGGCGGTCAGCATCACCACGATCGGGCGCGTCGCGCGCTTCCTCAATCAGGGCAGCGGCGGTTATCGCACCGCGGCGTCGCGTACGGGGCGGACGCGGGGGCTGCGGTCATGAGCCAGCGCGATCGGCTGCGGATTGCCGTGCAGCGCTCCGGACGGCTGAGCGAGCCGTGTTTCGAACTGCTCGACCGCTGCGGGCTGTCGTTCCGGCGCAGCCGTGATGGCTTGTTCTGCTACGGCGAGGGCGAACCGGTGGACCTGTTGCTCGTGCGCGACGACGACATCCCCGGGCTGATCCGGCAAGGCGCATGCGATCTCGGTATCGTCGGTCGCAATGTCGTCGAAGAAGGCCGGACAGTCGAACCAGACAGCGGTGCGCCGACGACACAGATCCTGCGTGATCTCGGCTTCGGGCATTGCCGCCTGTCGATCGCGGTGCCGCAGGCGTGCGCCTACGCGGGTGCCGTGACGCTGCAGGGCATGCGCATCGCCACCTCGTATCCGGTGCTGCTGCGCCGTTGGCTGCACGAGCGCGGCATCGACGCCGAGGTCGTGACCCTGTCCGGCTCGGTGGAAATTGCGCCACGGCTCGGCACGGCCGACGCCATATGCGATCTCGTCCAGAGTGGCGCCACGCTCGTCGCCAACCAGTTGCGCGAGGTCGACGTGGTGCTGGAAAGCAGCGCCGTGCTGGTCGGGCCATCCGTGTTGCCGAGCGACGACCGCCGCGGCGCGATCGAACTGTTGCTGAAGCGCATCGACGGCGTCACTCGGGTACGCGGTTCGCGCCTGCTGCTGTTGCAGGCCGCGCGTGAAACGGTGGACGCCATCGTGCGCGCGTTGCCGGGTTCGCCACGGCCGACGGTCTTGCCGATGGAGGGCCAGCCCGGGCAGGTGATGTTGCAGGCATTGTGCGCGGACGAACTTGGCTGGCGCCAGCTGGAGGCGATCCAGCGGGCCGGCGCGCGCGAGCTGTTCGTGCTGCCGGTGGAGCGGGCGCTGGCATGAAAGGCGTCGACTGGGCTTCGTTGTCCGGGACACGCCGCGCCGAGTTGCTGGCGCGGCCACCGCGGTCGCGTGCACCGGAATTCCGCGAGCGGGTCGCGCAGATCATCGCCGGCGTGCGTGCCGGTGGCGACGCAGCCTTGCGTGATTGCACCGCGCGATTCGACGGCGTCCGAGTGTCTGCGCTGGAGGTCGGTGAAGCAGAACGCATGGCAGCCGATGCATTGCTGGGTGGCGCGTTGAAGTCTGCGATCCGGGATGCCGCCGCGCGCATCGAGGCCTTCCATCGTGCCTGCATGCTGCAGCCTGTATCCGTGGAAACGGCGCCGGGCGTGCGTGTCGAGCGCATGGCGCGGCCGATCACGCGCGTGGGCTTGTACGTTCCCGCTGGCAGCGCGCCGTTGCCGTCAACCGCCTTGATGCTCGGCATACCGGCGCGCCTCGCCGGCTGCCATGAAGTGATCCTGTGCACGCCGCCGCGGGCGGATGGACAGTGCGATCCGGCGGTGCTGTACGCGGCGCAAGCGTGTGGCGTGCATCGGATATTCAAGCTCGGTGGCGCGCAGGCGATTGCCGCGATGGCTTACGGCACCGAATCGGTCCCGCGTTGCGACAAGTTGTTCGGACCCGGCAACAGCTTCGTGACCGAAGCCAAACTGCAGGTTGCATCCGACCCCGAAGGCGCGGCGGTCGACATGCCGGCAGGCCCGTCGGAAGTGCTGGTGATCGCCGACGCCGCTGCCGACCCCGTGCTGGTTGCGGCCGACTTGCTCTCGCAGGCCGAGCACGGCCCCGATTCACAGGTGTTGCTGGTCAGCGATTCACCCGCGTTGCTGGAGGCAGCGGAAGATGAAGTGCGGCGCCAGTGCGTCGAGCTGCCGCGCGCCGCGATTGCCACCGAAGCGCTGCAGCACGCGCGATTGATCGTGGTCGACAACTTGGCGACGGCGCTGGAGGTGAGCAACCGCTATGCGCCGGAGCACCTGATTCTCGCCGTCCGCGAACCGCGAAGGTGGCTGGATGCGGTCCAGAGTGCCGGCTCGGTATTCCTCGGCAGATGGACGCCGGAATCCGTCGGTGACTACTGCAGCGGCAGCAACCATGTGCTGCCGACGGGTGGCTGGGCGCGCAGCTGCAGCGGCGTGTCGGTGGCAGCCTTCCAGAAGCAGGTCACGGTGCAGGAATGCAGCGCGGAGGGCTTGCAGATCATCGGTCCCTGCGCGGCGACACTGGCCGCAGCCGAAGGCCTGCAAGGGCACCGCCGGGCGGTGACGGCAAGGTTGGAACGGATTGCAGAAGTCGACAGCGCTGCAGGAGCGGCGCTCGCATGAACGTGCTGGCGCTGGCGCGCCCGGAAATCCTGGCCATGCAGCCGTATTCCTCGGCACGCATGGAAGCGCGTGGTGGCTCCGTGTTGTTGAATGCCAACGAAGCGCCGTGGCCGCCCTTCGGCGACAGCCGCGCGTGGAACCGCTATCCGGATCCGCAACCGCCTGCGCTGGTCGATCGCATGGCTGCGCTTTACGGCGTCGCTGCGGACCAGTTGCTGGTCGGACGTGGCAGCGACGAGGGTATCGACTTGCTGTTGCGCGCGTTCTGTCGCGCCGGGCAGGACGCCGTGCTGATCTCGCCACCGACCTTCGGGATGTACGCGACGTGTGCGCGGGTGCAGGGCGCCGCGATCGTCGAAGCGCCGTTGCGCGCCGACTTCTCGCTCGATGTGCAGGCGGTGATGGCGGCCGTGACGCCCGCGGTAAAGCTGGTGTTCGTGTGTGCGCCGAACAATCCGACCGGAGCTGGTGTCGCCCGCACCGCGATCCCGCAACTGGCCGAGGCGCTGACAGATCGGGCCTTGCTGGTGGTGGACGAGGCCTACGTCGAATTTGTCGCGCCCGATGGCCTCGACAGCAGCGTCGCCGCATCTGTCGGTGACTTCGACAATCTCGTGGTACTGCGCACCTTGTCGAAGGCGTGGGCGCTGGCGGGCGTGCGCATCGGCGCGTTGATCGCCAACGCCGGCGTGGTCGCCTTGCTGCGCAAGATCATGCCGCCGTATCCATTGCCGGTGCCGAGCGTGGAGGCGGCGCTGCAAGCCTTGTCGCGGCAAGGCGAACCGGCGATGCGCGTACGCGTCACCGAAGTGCGGCAAGAGCGCACGCGAATGCAGCTTGCGCTGGCCGGGCTTCCGTGCGTGCGAGCGGTGCTGCCATCGCAGGCAAACTTCCTGACAGTGCGGTTCCGCGATGCGGAAGCGGCTTTCGCTGGATTGTCGAACGCCGGCGTGGTGGTGCGCGACGTGCGCCGGTACCAGGGCCTCGGTGACGCCCTGCGCATCACCATCGGTTCGTCGGCCGAGAACGAGTGCGTGCTGCAAGCCTTGCGGTCAGTCCCGGGCACGTGCGAACGCGCCACGCGATGCGAGGAGCAGCCGGCATGAAGCGCAAGCTGCTGTTTGTCGACCGCGACGGCTGCCTCGTCAGCGAGCCGGCCGACGGGCAACTCGACAGTTGCGAGAAGTTCGATCTGCTGCCCGGGGTGATCGCAGCGTTGCAGCGTTGCGTCGGTGCCGGATACGAATTGGTGATGGTGACGAACCAGGACGGGCTCGGCACGCCGGCGTTCCCCGATGCTGCGTTCAAGGGTCCGCAGGAACTGCTCATGCGCATTTTCGCATCGCAAGGCATCCGCTTTCGCGAGGTGCTGGTCGATCGCAGCTTCGAACACGAAGGGCTGGATACCCGCAAGCCCGGCATCGGACTGGTGCGTCACTACCTCGCGGATGACGGTTGGAGTCGCGGTGAATCGGCGATGGTGGGTGACCGCGACACCGATCTGCAGTTCGCGGCAAACCTCGGTGTGCGCGGAATCAGGGTCGGGCCGAGTGGTGTCAGCTGGAGCGAAGTGGCGCATCGCCTGCTCGATCGGCCGCGGCTGGGCGTGATCGAGCGCAATACGCGCGAGACCCGCGTCGCGGTGCAGGTCGACCTCGATCATGCCGGCGAACCCGACGTTGCAACCGGCATCGGATTTTTCGACCACATGCTGGAACAACTCGGCAAGCACGGCGGTTTCGGCTTGCGCGTGCGTTGCGAGGGCGACACCGGCGTCGATGAACACCATACCGTCGAGGATTGCGCGCTCGCGATCGGCGCCGCGTTGCGGGAAGCGTTGGACGACAAGCGTGGCATCGGTCGCTACGGATTTTCCTTGCCGATGGACGAGAGTGCCGCGGATGCACGACTGGATCTGTCGGGGCGCGCTTACTTCGTGTTCGAGGGGCGTTTTCCGCGGGACCGCGTCGGCGGCTTGCCGACCGAACTCGTGCCGCATTTCTTCCATTCCCTTGCCGATGCCCTTGGCGCGACGCTGCACCTGTCGGTGCGGGGCGACAACGCACACCACATGGTTGAGGCGTGCTTCAAGGTCGTTGCGCGTGCACTGCGGCAGGCGTTGCGGCGCGACGGCGAGACACTGCCGAGCACCAAGGGTGTGTTGGCATGAGCGTGGTGCTGGTCGATTCGGGCGGCGCCAACATCGGCTCGCTGCGCTTCGCGCTGCGACGCGTGGGTGTCGACGCGCAGTTGACGCATGACGCGGCAGCCGTCCGCGCCGCCTCGCATGTGATCCTGCCGGGCGTGGGCGCGGCAGCGGCTGGCATGGCGCGCCTGCGGGAACTCGATCTGGTCGAAGCCCTGCGCGCGCTCACCCAGCCGGTGCTGGGTGTGTGCCTGGGCATGCAGCTGCTCTGTACTCATTCCGAGGAAGGCGACATCGATTGCCTCGGAGTGATCGACGCGCCGGTGCGGCGCCTGGCCGGCGGCACCGGACTGCGGGTTCCGCACACCGGCTGGAATCGGGTACAGGCTTGTTCGCCGCATCCCCTGTTGCAGCCGGATGACACAGACGGCTGGGCCTATTTCGTGCACGGGTTCGCGGTGCCGGTGTGTGGCGCGACACTTGCCACCAGCGACTACGGCAAAGCCTTTTCTGCGGCGATCGGTCACGGCAATTTTTTCGGGGTGCAGTACCATCCAGAGCGTTCTGCCGAACTGGGGGCGAACCTCTTGCGCAACTTCCTGGCCTTATGACGTTCCAGGTCATCCCTGCGATCGACTTGCGCGGCGGCCGGGTAGTGCGGCTGCGACAGGGCAACTATGCACACGAGACGGTGTTCGCGTTCAAGCCGCTGGAGCTCGCGCAGCGCTACGCCGACAGCGGTGTGCAATGGCTTCACGTGGTCGACCTCGACGGCGCGCGCTCGGGTCGCTTCGAGAACATCGCCGCGATCGAGGCCATCGCCGGAGCTGGCCGCCTGCAGGTGCAGGCCGGTGGCGGCGTGCGTACCACCAGGGACCTGCGGCGGCTGTATTCCGCCGGCGTGGCGCGCGTGGTGGTGGGCAGTGTCGCGGTGGAGAACCCCTACGCCACGGCAATCTGGATCAGCCAATTCGGCGCCGACAAGCTGGTGCTTGCCCTGGATGTCCGTTTCCAGTCGGGAACCTGGCGCTTGCCGGTGCACGGCTGGACCGAAGACTCGCTGGTGAAACTCGAGAACCTTGCCGCGCACTACCAGCGCGCGGGCGCCAGACATGTGTTGTGCACCGACATCGACCGCGACGGCACGCTGTCGGGGTTCAACCTCGATCTGTATCGCGTGCTGCGCGCGCTGGCGCCGGACTTCGAGATCCAGGCTTCCGGCGGCGCCTGCACGCTCGACGACATTCGCCATGTGCGCGACGCCGGCGTGCGCGGCGTGATCGTGGGCCGCGCCTTGCTGGAGGGCAAGTTCGCGCTGAAGGATGCGCTGCGATGCTGAGTCGCCGCATCATTCCATGCCTCGATGTGCGCGACGGCAAGGTGGTCAAGGGCGTGCGCTTCCGCGACCACGTGGTGGTTGGTGAGATCGTCGATCTCGCCTTGCGCTTTCGCGACGAGGGCGCGGACGAGCTGGTGTTCTACGACATTTCGGCCAGCCCTGATGGGCGCAGCGTCGATCTCGGCTGGGTGGACCGCGTGGGGCGAATGCTCGATATTCCGTTTTGCGTCGCCGGTGGCGTCCGCAGCGTCGCCGAGGCGCGCGCTGTGCTGCACGCTGGCGCGGACAAGATCTCGATCAATTCGCCGGCGTTGGCGCGCCCCGGGTTGATCGAAGAGCTGGCCGCGGCCTTTGGCACGCAATGCGTGGTGGTGGGGGTCGACTCGCTGCGCGATGCGGATGGCGAATGGCGCGTGCGCCAATACAGCGGCGACCCGGGACGGATGCTGGCGTCGACGCGGCGCACGCTGGACTGGATCGTCGAAGCGCAGGATCGCGGCGCGGGCGAGATCGTCCTCAATTGCATGGGCAGCGACGGCGTCCGCGCAGGCTACGACCTTGAACAGTTGCGGGCCGCGCGCGCGCTTTGCCGGGTACCGCTGGTGGCATCGGGCGGCGCCGGCGCGTTCGATCATTTCCTTGTTGCATTCAGCGAAGCCGACGTGGACGGCGCGCTGGCCGCGAGCGTATTCCACTCGGGTGAGATCGCCATTCCGCAGTTGAAGCAATGGCTAAGCGAGCGCGGCGTGGCGGTGCGGGTATGAGTAACGTTGTCGCCGAATGCGCCAGCGGTGATCTCGACCGCCTCGACTGGGACAAGGGCGGCGGGTTGTTGCCGGCGATCGTGCAGCATTGGCGCAGCGGCGAGGTGCTGATGCTCGGTTACATGAACGCCGACGCACTGGCCGAGACCCGCCGCAGCGGGCGGGCGACGTTCTTCAGCCGCAGCAGGCAGCGCTTGTGGACAAAAGGGGAAACGTCCGGTCACTTCCTGGAAATACGCGCAATCCGCGTCGACTGCGATCACGACACCTTGCTGGTGTCCGCGCAGCCGCACGGGCCTGCCTGCCACCTCGGTACGCAAAGCTGTTTTGGACCGGGCACGCGCCCGCCGCTCGCGTTCCTCGGCGAACTCGACGAATTGATCGCGACGCGCGCGACCGAGCGGCCGGATGGCAGCTATACGGCGCGCCTGTTCGAATCCGGGATCCGGAGGATCGCGCAGAAGGTGGGCGAGGAAGGCGTGGAAACCGCACTGGCGGCGGTGGCGCAGGACGACGATGCGCTGCTCGGCGAAGCCGCGGACCTGGTTTACCACCTGACGGTGTTGCTGCGCGCGCGCGGCAAGTCGTTGGCGGACGTGGCGGACGTGTTGGCGCAGCGGCATGCCGGCGTGTGACGCACGATCCCTTGAAGCGCAATCAACGACGAATCAACACGGATGCACACGGATAACAGCTTCTGATCCGTGACCACCCGTGCCAATCCGTGGTCAAAATTCGCTTGCGATGGGCCTGCCCGACTTCGGCCACGGCATCCGGACGACCAGACCCGGTCGCGGCTTCCGCCGCTCCTACGCGAAAGCGCGGCCGCCTTCGGTCACGGCGTCATGCGGATACGCCGCACGTTCGCACGTTGGGGAGCCGCCGATCAACCCCATCGCTCGCCTTCGCGGCGCTCCAAAGCTCGTCATCGCGGCGCATCACCAAACCTCGTCATCGCGGCGCATCACCAAACCTCGTCATCCCGGCGCAAGCCGGGACCCAGCGATTTTCGCGTAGCGCAACGAAATGCAATGACGCTGGGCCCCGGATATCGCTTCGCGATTTCTGAATGACGAACAGAGCCGGCGTTTCGCTAGGGCACTCGAGCCTGCAGTTCGTCCGCCTCGGCGGTCAGCGCGGCGTACAAGGTGAACTGGTTGCGCGCGCGCTCGAGGTTGTGCCCGGCGTGGGAGATGCGGAAATAGCGGTCGCCATCCAGGTGATCGGTGAGGAAGCGCAGGCCGATGACGCCGGTGATGAGCCTGGCGGCAAACACAAGGTTGTTTCGTTCGAGGGACGTCAACATCGACCCGCAGCCATCCAGATAGCCGCGCGCGAGTGCCGCGAAATGCTCGTGGCGCACCCGCACTTGCGCGAGGTCGGTGGCATCTTCGGGCACGGGGCTGAGCATGGTGCGTGCCATGTCGCCGAAGTCGAACAGCACGGTGCCGGGCATCACGGTGTCGAGGTCGACCACGCACGTGGCACGGCCGCTGTGGTCGAACAACAGGTTGTTGAGCTTGCAATCGTTGTGGCTGATGCGCGACGGCAGGCCTTGCCGCTGCAGCTGGTGCCAGTGGCTGAGGACATCGTCGAACGCGAGCGCCGCTGCGCAGGTATCGGTGCACTCGGAAGCGCGTCCGGCCCGGTCGGCGACCAGCGCCGTGCGGAACGCCTCGAAACGCCGCACCGGATCGTGGAAGCGCGGAATGACGTCACCGATCGTGCGCACGTCGAGGTCGGCCAGTGCGGCCGCAAAGGCGCCGAATCCGCGACCGGCCTCGTGGACCAGTTCCGGGGTCTCTGCGATATCGAACGTGAGCGTGTCGGGGACATGGTCGTACATCCGCCACCAACTGCCATCTGCCAAAATTGCGGCGGGTTCGCCAGCCAGCGTCGGCACCAGTTCGAGCACGGCATAGTCGTAGCGACCCGCCGCGCGCTTGCGGCCGAGGTGCGCGGTGACCGCATGGCAGTTGCGCATCACCAGTGCCGGATCGCGGAAGACGTGCGTGTTGAGGCATTGCAGCACGCGCTTGCGGCCGTCGTCGGTGACCAGCAGGGTACGGTTGATCAGGCCGTTGCCCAGCGACTCGAAGCGCGCTTGCGGGCTGAGGCCCCATGCTTCCGCGAGGCCGTTGCGGACCGCAAGATCAAGGTCGACAGAAGCATTCATGCACGCGGCCACAGCGGGGTTGGATAGCATCCTGCAGCATGCCAGCCCGCGATGGCGTTGACCACCCGTTCGCGATCGTCGGCGTAGGTAAGTCCCAGCCAATCGTCGTCGCTGGGCAATACCGACAGCGGCTGGCGATGCGCGGCCAGATGCGTCGTGATTGCGTCTGGCAGGAAGTATTCGTCGCGTTCGCCGGCGGTAGCAAGGAACCCGCGCAGCCCGGCTTCGAGATCGGGCAACAGCGCGGGCGTGAGTCCCCAGCAGTTCAGCGAAACGACGGTATCGTCGGCGAGCATCTGGCGCGTGCCATCCGGCGCGGTGCCGATGATGCTGCCGCTGTCGTCACGCGCGATGCCGAGGTACTCACTGACATCGAGGAGATGGCCGCTGGCATCGACGCGGCACACGCCGCGATTGACCGCACCGTGTGCGGACAGCGTCTGGTCGAGCCGGTAGCCGACCATCGCCGGATCGCCGCTGCGGTGGAAGTGCCCGGCGAGCAGCGCGAACGCATGGCGGCCGTAGTAGTCGTCCGCGTTGATGACCGCGTAGGGGCCATGCAGCAGCGGCGTGCAGCACCACAGCGCATGCCCGGTGCCGAGCGGCTTGCTGCGGTTTGGCGGAACCTTGCAGCCGTCGGGGACGTGGTCGAAGTCCTGCTCGACGAATTGCAGTTTCGCACGGCCCGCGAGCTTCGGAGCCAGCCGCGCGTCCAGCATCGCGCGCGTGTCGGCGCGGATCACCAGCACGATCTGCTGGAAGCCCGCCGCAAGCGCGTCGTGGATCGCGTATTCAAGCAGCCATTCGCCGTCCGGACCGATCCCGGCGGTCTGTTTGGATGCGCCATAGCGGCTGCCGAGGCCGGCCGCGAGGATCACGAGGGCAGGCGGGTGCTGGGTCGGATTCAATGGTTGGCGCCTGTCGACTTTAGGGATGCGGGCGCGAACGGCACCGCCGGACCCGGCGTGAAACCGCCGCGCCAGCGCTCGAGTTGCGCGGTGATGCCGGTGCCTGCGGAAATTTGCGGGTCGGACGCCTGATAGCCGTCACGAGCCTCCCATGCGGCCACTTGCAACTTGGCCAGCGCGAAGGCCTTGCGGAAGTTGTCGGTCTTGTTCAAGGCATCGACCAGGAAGGCATGCCCGAACCAGGTGAGTTCGGATTGCTCGCCGCAGCCGAACGACGAGCGGTCGCTGCGCGCGGCGGTGATGATCATGTTGTCCGCCGATTGCAGCGGCGGGATGAAGCCGCCCGAGTAGCAGGCGTTCACGATCACCACTTTGTACTTGAACGGGTGCTCGGCGAGGATGCCGGGCAGGTCGCTGGCACCGATCTGGTCGAGTGGCAGCGGGTCCATGTCCACCAGCAGGGTGTGGTCTTCGCTGCCGTGGGTGGTGAAGTACAGCAGCAGGATGTCCTGCTTCAGGTCCATCTTCGCGGCAACCGCGTCGAGCGCATCTTCAAGATTGCTCCAGGTCGCCAGCGGGCGCGTTGCCAGCGAGGCCGGATTGTTCTCCAGCACCAGCACGTGGCCGGCCGCATCCAGCCGCCGCTCGAACAGCTTGTCGAAATACTCCGCTTCGTTGCGGAAGACGTTCTCGCTGCCGTCGCCAGCGAACACGATCGCGTACAGATTCACCTTGCCGGGTGTGCGCGGCTTGAGCTTCGCGGCTTCCGCGTCCAGCAGCGCGGTTTGGGCGTAGATCACTTGCTCGGGCGTGGGTGCATTGGCAGGCCACGCGTTGGCGTCCGGCGCGTCGGTGGGTGCGGCCACGGCCACGCCAACGACGAGCAGCAAGGCGATGGCAGTGAGCCACTTCATGCGAGCTGGATGGCGTCGAAGTCGGCGACGCACGCATGCGCGCAGGCATCCGCGCAGGCCTGTGGCGGCCGGCACAGTTGCACGGTAGCCATGCCCGCGGCGCGGGCCGCGTCGAGTTCGGCGCCGATGTCGGAGAGGAACACGATGGCGGCAGCGGGCTGGCCGATGGCGGCGGCGATCCGTACGTACGACGCGGGCTCGCGCTTGCCGCCGGTTTCGGTATCGAACCAGCCGTCGATGAGCGGGGCCAGGTTGCCCGCTTCGGTGTGGCCGAAGAACAGCTGTTGCGCCGGCACCGAACCTGACGAATACACGTACAGTCCCAAACCTTGCGCCTTCCAGTCGCGCAGCCGGCCGGGCACCTCGGGATAAATGTGCGCGCGATACGCGCCGGATTCGTAGCCGGCCTTCCAGATCATGCCCTGCAGCGCCTTCAGCGGCGTGGCCTTGACGTCGGCATCAATCCAGCCGAGCAGGGTGTCGATGACCCGCGGTGAATCGGAATCGTCGATACCGGCGTCAGCCGCGGTGGCGACGAGCCAGTGCCGCACCGCGGGATCGTCCCGGTGTTGCACCACGAACGCCGGCAGGTGCGCGCGCGCATACGGAAACAGCACGTCCTTGACGAAGCTGATCGAGCTGGTGGTGCCTTCGATGTCGGTGAGGACGGCCCGGGTGCCCGCGAGTTCCACGCTCATGGGCGGCTTCAGTTCTGCAACCGCGGGAAGTGCGCGGCGATGTCGTCACCGGTGAAGTTCGCGACCCAGCCTTCCGGATTGGTGAACAGGCGGATCGCGACGAAGTGCGGGTTGGGGCCCATGTCGAACCAATGGCGGGT
>DASSRT010000240.1:0-2402 GCA_035701705.1 Rhodanobacteraceae bacterium | reverse complement strand
CCGCCGACGTCGGCGACGGTCGGCAGGATCAGCGCCCGCGCGCCGTCGCGCAGGGCGATCTGCGAACCGATTGCGCGATTGACGCTGGCCTTGTCCGGATTCAGCTCCATGCGTTGCAGGGTCTGCCGCACCGACAGCTCGGGCAGCACGTTGACGTATTGCGATTGTTCGAGGCTGATGCGCAGTGCGGAATCGACCGACTGGTCGAACAGCTTGTCGCCGGTGAGGTTGTGCAGGTTGCCCACCACCACCCAGTCGCGCGCCGAAAACGCCAGCGTGGGCGGGCTCTGCAGCAGCAGCCACCCGCCGACACCGACGGCGATCGCCAGCATCGCGGCTTCGGCCGCCAGCGTGGCCGGGCGCCGCCACCACGGCAACACGCGCTTGGCGGTGCGGCCGGATTTCGGCGCGTGCAGCGGCGCGATTTCGTCCTCGCCGACTTCGACGACTTCCAGCGGCTCGGGCAGGCCCTTGAAGCGGTAGCGGCCGTGGGTCTTCCAGTGCACATGCCGCGCCGCGTCCGATCCCAGCTCGCGCTCGGCGCGGTGGCCGATGCCGGCGGCGGCGGATGACATCAGGATCTGCTGTGGCTTGGCGAGCTGCGCCAGGCGCGCCGCGATCGGCTTGACCAGGCCTTCCACCTCGATGGGTTTGGCGCCGCGCGCCACGTCATCGGGCGCGTTTTCCCAGATCACCACGTCGCCCATGTGGATGCCGACGCGGGCGCGCACCACCACGCCCTCGGCGGCCGACAAATGCTTGAGGCCGCGCTGGTAATCGAGCGCGAACGCCGCCGCCTGGATGGGGCGCTCGAACAGCAGCAGGAAGCCGTCGGTCTTGTCGATCTCGCGACCGTTGTGTTGCTCGATCAGCGCGCGCGCAAGGCGATCGTGCTTGCGGATGATGCCGGCGGCGCTCTGGTCGCCCATGCGCTCGACCAGCGCGGTGGAATCGGCGATGTCGCACACCACCAGCGTGCGCAGCTTGGGCGTGGCCACGCGGCCGGGGCCGGGGGTGGGTTCGAGCTGGAAGATTTCGGCGGTCATGGCGGTGTCCCAAGACTTTGACTTTTCTTCATTCCGGGCTGCGTAGGGTGCAGCATCCGGAACCTGACGACCCCGTTCAGCAACGTTCCGCTTGCCAAAGCCGCTGGGTTCCGGCTTTCGCCGGAATGACGACAAAACAAGGCTCGCGCCGGAATGACGACAAAGAATATTTCGTCATTCCGGACGCCGCAAAGCGGCGATCCGGAACCCAGCGTCTTGCATTCACATCCCAGAGGCGGCGCCCCGGATTCCGCGCTGCGCGGTTTCGAAATGACGACCCACATAAAACATCCGCCTTCACCGATGTCTTCCTTGCATCAGCCCAGCACGTGCGCGCCGTCGCCGCCCGAGCCTTTCACGCGATAGAGCGCGCTGTCGGCCTCGCTGTACCACACCGACCACTCGCCGTCTTCGCGGCACATGCCGCCACCAATGCTGATCGACACCACCAGCTTGGGCGCGGACTGTGAAAAACGCAGCTGGCGCACGCCCTCGACGATGCACTGGGCGCGCTCGTTCAATTCCTGCTGGCTGGCCACCTGGGTCAACAGCGCAAACTCGTCGCCGCCGAGCCGGCATGGCAGGTCGGTGGCACGGCCAGCCGCCTGGATTTCCGAGGCGATGGCGCGCAGCACTTCGTCGCCCACCAGGTGGCCGTTCTGGTCATTGATCGACTTGAAGCGGTCGACGTCGATCAGCAGCAGGCCGAAATGGTGGCCGCGTTCGCGCGGGTCACCCGCATCTTCGAGGAACTTGTAGAGGCCGCGCCGGTTGGACAGCCCGGTGAGGTCGTCGGTGCAGACCTGGCGGCGCGCCAGTTGCAACTGGTCGCGGGTCTGGCGCAGCGAATCGAGCGTCTGCATCAGGTCTTCGTTGCGACGCTTGTAGTTGGCGATCAGCTGCTGCTCGCTGGCCACGAGATAGGTGAACGAGCGCAGCATGAAACGCGCCATCTGCAGGGGTTCGCGTTGCAGCAACTGTTCGAAGGCATCCGGGTCGACGAGGTAGACGACGCTCGGCTCGGCCGCCAGTGCGCTGCCGGAACGCGCATGGTCGCCGACGAACAGGGCCAGCTCGCCGAAGTATTCGTCCGGGCCGATCAGCTTGTCGGGCAGGTCGCCGGCGAATTCCAGCAGGATGCGGCCGGACTCGATCGCGAACATGCTGCGGCCGTATTCGCCGCGCCGGAACACGGCCTGCCCGGGCGCCAAGTCCTGACGCTGGCCGACGCTGGCGAACAGCTGCATCTCCTGCGCCGACAATTGGCGCGGGAGCCGGCCCATGGCCGGCACGCTGCGACCCTGCGCGGCAGGTTCCACGACGGTTTCTGGCAAGGAACTGGACAACGCCGCAATC
>DASSRT010000239.1:0-5232 GCA_035701705.1 Rhodanobacteraceae bacterium | reverse complement strand
CATCATCATTGCGATCTGGGCCATCGCCCTGCAGGTGGCGGCCCTGCTTGCCCGCAACAAGGCCAGGCAGTTGTCGGGCGAAGTCGCCGGGCAGGCGCCGGTGGCCGGCGAGCCGGACACGCGCGGCGCCGACGAGCGCGCGCAACTGCAGTCGCGCTTCAGCGAAGCGGTGGAAACCCTGCGCAAGCGCCGTCACGGCGGCGGCAACCTGTACACGCTGCCGTGGTACGTGGTGATCGGGCCCCCGGGTTCGGGCAAGAGCACCCTGGTGCAGAATTCCGGCCTGCACTTTCCCCTGTCCGACCAGTTCGGCAAGGATGCCTTGCGCGGCATCGGCGGCACCCGCAATTGCGACTGGTGGTTCACCGACGAGGCCGTGTTCCTCGACACCGCCGGCCGCTACACCACGCAGGATTCCGACCACACCGCCGACGCCGGTGCCTGGGCGGAATTCCTGAAGCTGCTGCGCCGCTACCGCAAGCGCCGTCCGATCAACGGCGTGATGGTAGCGATGAGCGTGTCCGACCTGCTGACGCTGGACGCCGCGGGGGTGAAGGCGCACGTCGCGGCGGTGCGCCGACGGCTCGACGAACTCGGTGAACAGTTGCACATCGGCGTGCCGGTGTACCTGGTGCTGACCAAGTGCGACCTGGTTGCCGGCTTCACGGAATTCTTCGACAACCTCGACGCCGAAAACCGCAACCAGGTCTGGGGCGTGTCATTCCCGGTGGCGCAGACCATGGACGGCAGCGCATCGGCCGCGTTCGCCGGCGAGTTCGATCTCCTGATCGACCAGCTCAACGCGCGCGTGCTGGATCGCCTGTACGAAGAACGCGACCGCAACCGGCGCGCCGCGGTGCTGTCGTTCCCGTTGCAGATGGGATCACTGCGCGAAATCGTCAAGCAGTTCGTGGAAGGCGTGTTCAGCGGTCACCAGTACGGCACGCCGCCACTGTTGCGCGGCGTGTACCTGACGTCGGGAACGCAGGAAGGCACGCCGATCGACCGCATGATGGGCGCGGTCGCGCGCACCTTCGGGCTGGATCCGACGCGCGTGCAGCCGTCGACGGCCAAGCAGCGGACCTTCTTCGTCGAGCGCCTGCTGAAGGACGTGTTGTTCCACGAATCCGGATTTGCCGGCACCGATCCCAGGCTCGAACGCAGCAAGGTGCTGATGCAGGTCGGCGTGTACGCCGGCGTGGCGGTGGTGACGGTGTTGCTGCTGGCTGCGCTGTTCACCAGTTACGGACGCAATCACGCCTACCTTGGCGAAGTGCAGGCGGCGGTGGCGCAGTATCCGGCCAAGGCCGACATCACCGGTGCCACCGACGACAAGACCTACTTCGCGCAGGCGCTGCAGCGGCTGGATGCGATGGCTTCGGTGGAAGCGGTGGCGCGCAAGTACCAGGGCAACGTGCCGTGGCTGATGCGCTTTGGCCTGTACCAGGGCAATGCGGTGGGCGATGAAGTGCACGGCGCCTACCTGCGCGAACTCAATGCGTTGCTGCTGCCGGGCGTGGCGATGCGCTTTCGCAATGGCTTGTCCAGCAGCGCCACCGATCCGCAGGCCCTGTATTACTACCTGAAGGGTTACCTGATGCTGGGCGAACCCGCGCATCGCGACACCAACCAGTTGGTGGCGCTCACCAACATCGAGTGGAACCGGATCTTCCCGAACGACACCGTGTTGCAGCAGGCCTTGGCCAAGCAATTCGCGGTGCTGGTGCAGGATCCGGAAAAACTGCGCGCGCTGCCTCTGGACAAGGGCCTGGTCGCGCAGGCGCGCGCCACCCTGCAGACGGCCGACCTCGCCACGCTGGTGTACGGCAACCTCAAGTTGAAGGAAGCGGCGTCGAACGATCCGCCGCTGGATCTCGACAAGGCGATGGGCCTGCTCGGCAACGTGTTCCGCCGCCAGAGCGGGGCGTCGCTGTCGCAACCGGTGCCGGCACTGTATACCCAGCCGGTGTTCCGGCAGGAAGTGGACAAGGGCATCAGCGATGCGGTGGATCAGTTTGCCAAGGACGACTGGGTGTTCGGCGCAACCAAGATGGACACGCTGGCCAAGTCGCGCATGCAGCAGCAGGTGCTCGCGCTGTACGAGCAGGACTACATCAAGTACTGGGATGACCTGCTGAACGATTTTGCCCTGCAGCCGATCACCGACATCCAGACCGCCAGCGCGGTCGCGGCCAAGCTGGCTGGTCCGAGTTCGCCCTTGAAGGCATTGCTCAAGGTCGTCGCCGACAACACCAGCGACATGTTGCGCGCGCCGGATGAGGGCGAGGCCGGAAAAGCCAAGGCGGGGTTGGAGCAGTTGGCCAAGCAGAAGGCTGCGCAGGCTGCCACGCAAAATGCCCTGTCGCGGGTGCTGGCCGGCAGCGCGGCCACGGCGGCGCCGGCAGCGAAACCCGGCGATGCCATCGCCGCGCACTTCGATACCCTCGACAAGTTGTCGGAAGGCGCGCCGGGCGCGGCGCCCATCGACCAGACCTTGCAGGCGATCGGCCAGCTCAGCAAGACCCTGCTGACGATGAGCGATTTCACCGACGCGGCCGGTCAGGCGAACCCGCAGATGCTGTTGGCGCAGCAGCAGGTCGCGGCCCTGCCGGCACCGGTTTCGACCTGGCTGGCAGCCTTGACCGGCAAGACCGAGGCGCTGGTGGCGAGTGGCACCAAGAGCGCGCTGGGCAAGCAGTTCCAGCAGGCGGTCGGCAAGAACTGTGCGGCCTTCACGCAAGGCCGCTTCCCGTTCGCGGCGTCCGCGAAGGAAATTCCGTTGCAGAACTTTGCCGCACTGTTCGGTTACGGCGGCGCGTTCGATGCGTACTACACGCAAACCCTGTCCAAGCTGGTCGATGCCAGTGGCTCAAGCTGGAAATGGAAGACCGGTCCGGGTGCCGTCGCGGGTCCGCCGGGCGTGTTGTACGAAGCGCAACTGGCCGACGAGATCAAGCAGGCTTATTTCCACACCGGCGCCAATCAGCCGGAAGTGGATTTCACCATCGCCGATCCGCAGCTGGGTGATGGCATCGGCAAGCTGGTGGTCGACATCGACGGACAAACTTTCACCTACACCCCGGGCGCGGCGTCGCGCATGGCGATGAAGTGGCCGGGGCCGAAACCGGGGCTGGCCACGGTGTCGGCCTGGGATACCTCCGGCAATCTGTTGAGCACCTTCAGCTACCCCGGTGACTGGGCGTTCTTCAGGGCACTCGATGCGGGCCACCTGCAGAAACAGTCCGACTTGCGCTTCGTCGCCACCTTCAATTTCGGCGGGCATGTCGCGAAGTTCTCGATTCTTGCTGGCAGCCTCAAGAACCCTTTCCTCAATACCGCGGTAAGACGCTTCCGGTGCGGAGGGTAGACCGATGGCCGCACCGGGTGGCGTAGGGTTCTTCGGCAAGCTTCCCGGCATGGGCGATTTCGTCCAGCGGCGCTTGCCCGGTGCCTTCGTGTCGGCGTGGGATGCGCGCTTCGAAGGCGCCGTCAGCGCCGCGCGCGCCGCGTTCGCTGAAGACTGGCGCAGCCTGTGGCAAACCGCGCCGGTGTGGCGGTTTGCACTGATGCCCGGTGTCTGCGGCGTGACCGCTTGGGTCGGTGTCACCGGCCCGTCGGTGGATCGCGTGGGCCGAAGTTTTCCGATGGTGCTGGCGTGCCCCTTGACCGATGCCGATACCTTCGGCCGGATCGTGCGCAACGGCGCAGGCTGGTTCGATGCGCTCGAGCGTACCTGCCGCGGCGCCGACGCCACGCCGACCGCGGAGAGTTTTGATGCAACGGTCGCTGCCTTGCCGGCGCCGGTCGATTGGCTACAAGGCGCCGCCGCGGCCTGCTCGGATGCCACTGACTGGACCCAGGCCGATGTCTGGTGCATGCCTTGGCAAGCGGTAGCAGAAGACCGCCAGCTCGCCGCCTGGCTGGCGGTGTGCATGGAGACGGATGACGCTTGCCTGTGGTGGACGCATGGCAATCCACGGGTACCGTCCTGCGCCGTGCTGACCCATGGCTTGCCGCGGCCCGTGGACTACCCTGCATTTCTCGATGCGACGCGCGCGCCGATGGATTGGCGCACCCTCGGCGTGCTCGCTGCGCCGTCGCCCACGGCGCGCGTGCAGATGCCGCCACCCGCCGCGGCGACACCGCCGGTGTTGCCGGATGATCTCGATGACATGCTGGCCGGGCTGCTCCCCGGATCGCCGCCTGCCGCTGGCGGAGTTGCTGCCGCACCCGACCTTGCCGACGCATCCTCCGCCGACTCCTTGCTCGACGAATTGGTGGGGCCGATGCCGACCGCGGTCGCGACGCCGCCATTGCCGGCGACCGTCGTTACTGCCGCTGTCGCGCCTGACGATGATCCCGATCGCACCGTGGTGCCCATGCCCGACAGCGCTGCTGCACCGGCACCGCCGCCGGCAACGCCGGTCGCTTCGCCGCAGCCCGCCGCGGAAGCCGCGGCGAACGCCGGCGTGGTGTTCGCACAAGTGGGTGCGGTCACGGTCCTGGCCGCCGACAACGGGCCGTCCGATCCGCGCCGGCAAGCCGCTGCGCGCGCCGGTGCGCTGCTGGACGAACTCGGATCCATGGCCGACATCGAGCGTTGGTGCGAACAATTGCGGGCGTTGCATCCTGCGTTGCGCGAGCGCAGCGAGGATTTGCTGGATCCGATCCCGGAAGACGGCGCCGTCATCGTTGCCCGCGTGGTGGCCGGTGACGCCGCCTTGCTGCGCGTCGGCGCGGCCAGTGCCTGGCACTGGCGGCGCGGCCAACTGCGCTCGCTGTTCAATGACGCCAGTGCGGAAGTACCGTTGGACCAGGCCGACACTGCGCGCCCGGACGACCTGTCCGGCGTGCTCGGCGATGCGCGTGCATTGCCGACACCGGGCCTCGGCACCGCCGCCGAGCCTCGCTGCGATGAAACCCGGTGCCTGGTCACGGCGGGCGATCGGCTGCTGCTGCTGGCGACTGATACACTCGTTGGCGTTCCGGCCCAGGCGCTCGCTGCGGCGCTGGCAGCGACCACCAGCGATGACGCGTGCGCACAGATTGCAACCGCGGCGGGGCTTGGAACGGACCGCCTGCATTGGCCCGTGGCTGTCATCGAGGTGGGGACATGACCGTTCACTTCAAGTCGGCGGGACGTACCGACACCGGCAAGGTCCGGCGCCGCAACGAGGATTCGATCCTGGTTCGCGACGAAGCCGGCCTGTGGGTGGTGGCCGATGGCCTCGG
>DASSRT010000238.1:0-2611 GCA_035701705.1 Rhodanobacteraceae bacterium | reverse complement strand
CGAAGCCGGCCGTTATGACTTCGCCTTCATCGACGCCGACAAGGCAGCCTACGACGGCTATTACGAGCGTTGCCTCAAACTGTTGCGCCCGGGTGGCCTGCTCGGGTTCGACAACACCTTGTGGGGCGGCGCCGTGGCCCGGCCAGCCGAAGACGAAGACACCCGCGCGTTGCAGGCGCTCAACGACAAGTTGCACGCCGATGAGCGCATCGACATCGCGATGCTGCCGATCGGCGACGGGCTCACCTTGGCGCGCAAGCGCTGACCGCTCAGGCCGGCGCGAGGTTCCGCACCAGCAACTGCAATGACTCGCGGCCGCGCCAGTCATTGACCATCAACTCATAGGCGACGCGCAGCGCCGCGCCGGATGGTGCGTCGCCGCCGGCATTGAAGTGCACCGCTTCATGCACGCGGCCATCACGGGGATCCCGCAGTTGCAGGCGCCGATGCTTGCCATCGGCGCCCATCGGCTTTTGCGCGACGCATTCGAAAACGTTGTCGAACACCGGCACGGCGAAGCCCTGCCCCCACGGTCCGGCGGTGCGCAGTTGGCGCGCGAGACCCAGCGCAAGCGCGGCGGATTCAAGTTCGCCGTCGCTGAGCAGGATCGGCTGCAACGCTTCGGGCTGGATGCGCTCGCGCACCACCGCATCGAAGGTTTCGGCGAACCGCACATAGTTGCCGAGCCGCAAGCTCAGTCCCGCCGCCATCGCATGGCCACCGAAACGTTGGATCAGGCCCGGGCAACGCGCATCGACTTCCGCCAGTGCATCGCGGACATGGAACCCTGGCACCGAACGGGCCGATCCGCGCAGCGCATCGGATTCGTCACCCGCTGGCGCGAAGGCGACGACCGGCCGGTGCAGGCGCTCCTTCACCTTGGCCGCCACCAATCCGACCACGCCGTGGTGCCAGCCGGGATCGAACAGCGACACCCCTACCGCATCGTCGACTGACAGCCGTTCGAGGCCGGACACGGCAGCTTCAACCATCGCTGCCTGCAGGTCGCGGCGCTGCAGGTTGATCTCGTTCAGCGTTTGCGCCAAGGCTTGTGCACGCGCGGCATCGTCCGCGAGCAGGCACTCGACGCCGATGGTCATGTCCTCCAACCGTCCGGCGGCATTGATGCGCGGTCCGATCGCAAAACCGAGATCGCTCGCGGTGGCGTTGCAAGCGCTGCGCCCGGCAATCCCGAACAAGGCGGCAATACCGGCGTGTGCCTGCTCCGCACGAATCCGCCGCAAGCCACCCTCCACCAAGGCACGGTTGTTGCGATCGAGCGGCACCAGGTCGGCCACCGTGCCGAGGGCGACGAGGTCAAGCAGTGCCGTGAGATCAACCTCTTGGCGCTTGCCGAGCGCCGCGCGCAACGCCAGCAGCAGGTAGAACATCACGCCGACGCCGCACAGCGCCTTGCTCGCGAAACCGTCGCCCGCGGCGTTTGGGTTCACGATCGCGTCCGCTGCCGGTAGCGACGGCCCGGGCAGATGGTGGTCGGTGACGATGACCTTGCAAGCGCGCGCCTTCGCTGCCGCCACGCCCGTGAGCGAAGCGATGCCGTTGTCGACGGTGACGATGAGTGCCGGCGCCGGTTGCATCGTCGCCACCAGTGCCGGCGTCAGACCGTAGCCGTGCACCGCGCGATCGGGCACCACGTAGCCGACGTTGCGTGCACCCAGCATGCGCAGGCCGCGCACCGCGACGGCGCACCCCGTCGCGCCATCGCAATCGTAGTCGCCGGATACGAGGATTCGCTCGTTCGCATGGATCGCATCGGCCACCAGGCCCACCGCGCGCTCGATTCCGCCAAGCGCATCCGGGCGCAGCAGACCGTCGAGTCGCAATCCGGCCTCGTCGGGGCAGCTCGCGCCCCGCGCGGCGTACACACGTTGCACCACGGGGTGCACGCCTGCGGGCCAGTCGTGCGGCGCGCGCAACACTTCGCGTCGGCGCAGCTCGACCGGTCTCGGCGCAGCCGTCACGCGTGCCGCCAGAAGCGCAGGCGGTGGATGTGGCGCACGCGTCGGCGCTCGCCGTCGGCAAACGTCAATTCGATCGCATCGAAAAGGCGCTTGCGCAGCCAGGCCTTGAACATGGGCAACCACGCTTCGTCAAAGCCGCCATGCTCGCCCGCGCCAAAATCCAGCAACGCGTCACCGTCCTTGCTGCAAGCGTCCATGCCCTGCTCCGCGACGCCTGCCGGATCGGCGCAAGCCATGCCAACCGACCTCGCTAGCCCGCGCATCACCGCATCGGTGCTCGCGATGAATTTCAATTCCGTATCAATCGGGGCGGGCAAGGCACCGGCGCCCCAGAACCACAGCGCATTGACCGGCACGCGGCCGGCCGCAACGCGCTCGGCATTGACGGGGTGCGCGTGCAGGATCACTTGCGCCTCGTTGAACAGGCGCCGCCACGAACGGCCGGCCTCGCCGGTTGGCAGGCAATCCAGCAGATCGATGCCCAACGCGCGTGCGGGCGGTGTGAACGCCGTCGGCGGCTCGCCACCGGGAAGATGCGCACACCACGCAGAGGGCGTATCGACGGCAAGCGGCGCGCCGGCATCGCCGAACAACGGGCGCAACGCGTGGGCAAGCTTTTCGGCATCGGC
>DASSRT010000237.1:0-10575 GCA_035701705.1 Rhodanobacteraceae bacterium | reverse complement strand
CACTCGGAAACCGTGCTGTCGCCGCAACGCCTGCCCTCGCCACCCGCGGCGCCACCGGACCTGCGCTGGCCGTTGCTGGTCGTCGGCCTGCTGCTGGGAATCGGCTTCGCCGCCTCCGCGCGCTTCGCCGATCGCTACCCGATCGAGCGCTGGTGGTTTGCGGTCGTCGGCACCCTGTACGCGTCGCTGGCCGGCATCGCCGGCGTGCTGATGCTGGTTCTGTGGTTCGCCACTGCCCACCGGGCAGCCTGGGCCAACGAGAACCTGCTGCTGTTCAATCCGCTGGCATGGCTGTTGATCCCGGCTTTGTGGCGGCTGCGCAAGCAACGCGCCTCCACGAGCAGGTTGGGCTTGATCGTCGCGGGCCTGATGGCGCTGCTGTCCCTGTTCGCCTTCGTGTCCAAGCTGACGCCATGGTTCCCGCAGCACAACCTGCCCTGGATCCTGTTCGCGCTGCCGGCGTGGCTGGGCATGCTTGCAGGACTCTGGTTGATGCGTGACAAGCGGTTGTCCGCAATTGAACGCGAATAAATGCGAATGGAAGCGGAGCAAAGTTTCTATTCGCGTTCTGTGCGTTCATTTGCGGATTGACAGCTTTGCGTTTCCATGGGCAAGTCGATCCCGCATAATCCACGCATGGACAACACCGCCAGCAAATCCATGGTCGCCAACTGCGCCGCCTACGCGGCCGATGGCAGGAAGGTCCGCGACATCACCCTGGACGAGATCAGCGACTTCCTCGCCGAACCAAGCGGCTTCGTGTGGGTGGGACTGGTTGAGCCTGACGAAGAACTGCTGGAGAAACTGCAAGGTGAATTCGGGCTGCACGAACTCGCGGTCGAGGACGCGCACAGCGCGCACCAGCGGCCCAAGATCGAAGCCTACGGCGACTCGCTGTTCATCGTCGCGCAGACCGCACAGGCCACCGAGGGCAACATCGCCTTCGGCGAGACCCACATTTTCGTCGGCAAGCATTACCTGTTGTCGGTGCGCCACGGTGCGTCGCAAAGCTACGCCCCCGCGCGCCGCAACTGCGAGCAGGCACCCGGGCACCTCGCCCTCGGCCCCAGCTTCGCGCTGTATTCGATCCTCGATTTCATCGTCGACAACTACCTGCCGATCGTGCAGGAGTTCAAGCAGGAACTGCAGGAACTGGAGACGGATGTCTTCACCGATGCTTCCAACCGCGACGTCACGCGGCGGCTGTACGACATGCAGCGCGAGCTGCTGACCCTGAAACTCGCGGCGGCGCCCTTGCAGGACATCCTCGGGCAGCTGGTGCGGCTGCATCCGGAAGTGATCCGTGACGAAGTGCGGCCGTACTTCCGCGACGTGCAGGACCACATCAGCCGCGTCAGCGACGCGATCAACGCGATGCGCGAAATGCTGGGCGCGGCAATGAACGTGAACCTGTCGCTGATCACCGTGCGCCAGAACGAAGTCGTGAAACGGCTCGCCGGCTGGGCCGCGTTGTTGGCCGCACCGACCCTGCTGGCCAGTTGGTACGGCATGAATTTCCACCACATGCCCGAACTCGACAAGCCCTACGCCTATCCCGCGATCATCGGCATCACCGCGGTCGTGTGCGTCACGTTGTTCGTGGTGTTGCGGCGGGCGAAGTGGCTGTAGGCGCGACGCTCGCAACGGCGCATTTCAGCAACACCGCCGTGCCTGGAACCTGAAGGGCAAGCCCGCCCGCGCTTCGCAATGAAATCGGGGCCGTGGTTGCCCGCGGCCCCGCGTACTTCACCTACTGCGCATCAACCCTTCGGCGCCGGTCCCTTCACGGCCGTGACGAAACCATCCGGACGCACGTCCTGCTTGAACACCGCCTGGATCTGCGCGGCGGTCATGTCCATGTACTTCTGCGCAGCGATCGCGTCGGCATCCAGCGGCTTGCCCTGCAGCGACAGGCTCAGGAAGTTCTGCGCGATCGAGCCGAAGCTGGACCCTCCCAACGCCAGCTGGCGCAGCATCTTGCCCTTGGCAGCATGCAGTTCCTTGTCCGTCACCGGCGTGGTCTGCATCTGCCTGACGTCACGCACCACCAGCGCGCGGGCCTGGCCAACCTTGTCGGGATCGCAACCGAGATTGACGTTGAAGGTGCCGCGCTGCTTTTCCAGGCTGACGCTGCTGTAGACACCGTAGACGAGACCGGCCTTCACGCGCAGGTCCTGCATCAGGTGCGCATCGAAGCCGCCGCCGAGGATCTGGCTGCCCATGTACAGGGCGTAGCGGTCGGCGCTGTTCTCGTTCATCGGGATGGTCTGCGCCAGCGTCACCGAGTCCTGCACCGCCGAGGAATCCGGGGTGTTGAACTCGCTGGGCTTGTTGGCCGGCACCGCCGGATAGTCGGTCACAGGCTTCGCGCCCGTGGCCTTCCAGCTGCCAAATGCAGCCTCGGCCACCTTGCGGGCATCGGCCGGCGTGACGTCACCCACGATCACGATGGTGGTCATGTCGGGCCGGAACACCTGCCGGTAATAGGTCTTGACGTCAGCCAGCGTCAGGCCTGCCACCGACTTCGGCGTGGCGTAACGCAATACCGGATCGTTGGCCGGATACAAGGCGCGGCTCAAATGCATCGAGTTCAGGAAGGCCGGCGACTTGATCTGTCCCGCCACCGAGCCTTCGACGTTGTGCTGCATGATCTTGAAGGCCTGCCCCGGCATTGCCGGGTGCAGTTCGTTGGCCGCCAGCAACTGCATGCCCTTGGCGAAATTCGCCGACGGCACCGCGAGCGAGAAACGGGTACCCGCGCTTTCGTGCGCGCTCAAGGCATCCAGCGCCGCCTGGAACTGCAGGCGGTTCATGTGCTCGGTGCCGAAGTTGAACATCGAGCCGAGCACGCTGGCCACGCCCTTTTGTCCCTTGGCCGCTTGCAGGTCCGAATTGGTCTTGATCTCGCCGAACACTTCCACGGTCTTGCTCACCGATTCCGGCTGCACGATCACGCGCAGGCCGTTGGCCAGCGTGAACGAGGTCGGGTTGGTCTTGAGTTGGGGCAACTCGAGCTTGGCGAAATCAGCCTGCGCCCACGCCGGCAACGTCACTGCGCCGCTCGGCTTGCCGCCGAAACTCTCGGCGCCGCCAAAGCCCTTGCTTGCAACCGGCTTGCCCGAGGACTCCGGGTTCAGGATCGCAGTCGCGGTGTGTGCCGGATCGAAGATGCGCTTGGCCAGCGCATTCACCTGCTCCGGCGTCACTGCGGCGATCTCGGCACGGATGTCATCAGGCGACGTGCCATCGCGGAAGGCCAGCGCCTGTGACCACGCGTTGGCGAGTCCCGACACCGAGTTCTTCTTGTATTCCAGATCGGCGATGGCCTTGTCCTTCGCGGCCTGCACCAGGTCCGCCGGCACGCCCTTGGACGCCACCTCGGCCATGATGGCCTTCAGGTTGTCCAGCACCTTCTTCGAATCACCGCCCCGCGGGAAGCCAGCCAGCGCAAAACCGATCCCGGCATGCGTCATGAAATTGCCGGAGAAATTTCCGAACAGCGCCTTGCCGGTCAAGCCCATTTCAAAAAGCTTGCCGCGCTTGGAACCGAGCGCGTCGGACAACACCAGCGCCGTGGCGTAATCCTTGTCCGTCAGACCCGGAAGCCGCCACGCTTGCGCCACGATCCCGGTCGGGAAATCGGTGGGCAACCGGACGGATTTTGCCTGCATCGGCTTGAAGTCGAAGCTGGGGCGCGCGGGCAAGTCCTTCTTCGGAATTGCGCCGAACAGCGACTTCACCTGCTTGAGCGTCGCAGCCGGATCAACGTCGCCCGCGATCACCAGCACCGCGTTGTTGGGTGCGTACCACGCATCGTGGAACTGCTTGAGGTCCGCCGCCGTGGTCTTGTCGAACGACGGCCGCGTGCCGAGGCCGGAATGCGCGTACGGCGTGCCCGCGAACATGTTCGCCAACAGCTGCTCGTAAAGCTTGTAGAACGGATTGGAGTGGTCGCGCGAAACTTCCTGCTCGATCGCACCGCGCTCCTTGTTCCAGCCGGCCTCAGTGATGTCGGCGCCGCGCATGCGCGTCGCTGCCACGTGCAGCGCCACGTTCAGGTCCTGCGCCGGCACCGTGAAGAAATACTGGGTGACGCCGTTGGTGGTATCGGCGTTGAAGCTGCCACCCATGTCGGACGCAATCGCCAGCAGCTGGTCCTTGGAGAGGCCCGGGCTGCCGCGGAACATCATGTGTTCCACTGCATGCGCGGTACCCGGAAAACCGTGCGGCACTTCATCCGAACCGACGATGTAATTCATCTCGGTGGTAACCACCGGCGCCAGCGTGTCGCGCACGATCACCACGCGCAGTCCGTTGTCGAGCGTCGCGCGCGTGACGTTCGCATTCGGCGCCTGCGCCAGTGCGTTGCCCGCACCAGCCGTTCCGAGCAACAACGCCATCGCTGCCGCCAGCATCTTCACTTGCCGTTTCATGCACTACTCCTTGCCTGGATCAATGGACACCCCACCGCGACCCGCCGTGGCCATGGCAATGTGCCGGCAACAGCAAGGCGTGCTCGCGAGCGACGCAGGCCAGCGGACCGATACGGTCCGAAGCCAGACAGCCGGCACCCGAGTGCGGGGGACATGGGCGGACGTGCCGCCGTGGGTGATACTCGCACCGCGAAACCGCGGGCGCGAACCGTACATGTGTAACAGGCCAACCTTTCGCGAACCTTTCAGGCAGCCTTGGCAGGCTCCGCCACGATCCGGATTTCCGCCACCGGCGCACGCCGCGAAAGCCACAGCAGGAACAATCCGACCGCGATCAACGGTATCGATTGCACCTGGCCCATCGTCAGCCAGCCGGTGTGCAAAAGGTAGCCAAGCTGGGCGTCCGGCTCGCGCACGAACTCGATCGCGAAACGGAAGCAGCCGTACAGCAACGCGAACAGCCCCGACACCGCATAGCGGCGGCGCGGCTTGACCGAAAACAGCCACAGCACGGTGAACATCACCACGCCTTCGAGCAGGAATTCGTACAGCTCGGAGGGTTGCCGCGCGTAGGCGTCGAGCGATCCGGTCAGATACATCGAATGCAGCTGCGCGTTGCTCATGCCCTGGAATTGCGGGTTTTCGCGCAGCGCCGAGGGATAGATCATCGCCCACGGCAGGGTGCTGAGCTTGCCCCACAGTTCGCCGTTGATGAAGTTGCCGAGACGGCCGAGGCCCAGCCCGATCGGCACCAGCGGCGCGACGAAATCCACCACGTCGAAATAGTGGACGACATCGACGCGGTTGCGCCGCCACCACCACAGGCTCGCCACCAGCACGCCAAGCAGGCCGCCGTGGAAGGACATGCCGCCGTCCCAGACCCTGAACAACTGCAGCGGATCGGTCCAGATCCAGCTGATCGACTGGTAGGTCAGCATGTACCAGATGCGCCCGCCGATGATGACGCCGAGCATCCCGTAGAAGCACAGGTCGAGGAAACCATCGCGGCTGACGCCGAGCCGGCCCTTGCGGCGCCGGTATTCCCCCAGCAGCAGCGCGCCGATGAAACCGCCGAGGTACATCAATCCGTACCAGCGCACCCCGAACGAGAAGATGTGGAAGGCAACGGGGTCGATGTCGACGAAGAACGGATGGGTCATCGCGGGTCCGGCGTGGCGAGGCAAAGCGGCATCTTACAAGCGCACTTGCAGCAAAGTCGGCCGACGGTTCGCACCATTCACGCCGGCAACACCCGGCAGATGAAGCCCTTCAGATAGTCGGTCTCCGGAATCGCCGGATGCACGGGATGATCGGGCGCCTGCTGCAATTGCTGCAACACCTGCACGCTGCGGTCGAGGTGGCGGGCGCCCTTCTGGATCGCGTCCAGCAGGCCCGCGCGCGGCATGTGGTACGAACAGGAACAGCTGATGAGGATGCCGTCCTTCGCCAGCACCTGCATCGCCAGTTCATTGATACGCCGGTACGCCAGCGCGCCCTCCTTGATGTCCTTCTTGCGCTTGACGAAGGCCGGGGGATCGAGGATGACCACGTCGTAATGCTGGCGTGCCTCGCGTGCGGCCTTGAGGAACTCGAAGGCATCGGCGCGTTCGCCGCGCACCCGCTCGGCCAGATCGTTGCGACGTGCATTCTCCCCGATCAGCTTCACCGCCGACGCCGAGGCATCCACGCACACGACTTCGCGCGCGCCGGCCGCGGCGGCGCGCAGGCCCCATGCGCCGAGATAGGCGAACATGTCGAGCACGCTTTTGCCGGCGACATGCGGAGCCAAGGCATCGCGGTTCGCGTGCTGGTCGTAGAACCAGCCCGTCTTCTGGCCGCCGATGGCGTCCACCGCGAACTCGACACCGCCCTCAAGCACCTTGAGCGCGCCCGGCGGCTCGCCGAAGCCGACGTCGGCGTAGGCCATCAGGCCTTCCATGTCGCGGATGCCGGCATCGTTCTTCCAGATCAGCGCGCGCGGCTTCAGCACCCTTTGCACCGCCGTCTCGATCTGCGGCTTCAGCTTCTCGATGCCCGCGGTGGTGGCCTGCGCGACGACGACGTCATTGAAGCGGTCCAGCGTGAGGCCGGGCACGCCATCGGATTCGCCGTACAGCAACCGGTAATACGGCTCGGGATACAGGCGCTCGCGCAACGCCAGCGCGACCTGCAGGCGATGCGTCAGCAACGATGCATCCAGCGGATGCTCGATGCCACGCGCGACCAGCCGCGCGCAGATCAGCGAATGCGGATTCACGTAACCCACGCCGAGCGGCCGGTCATTCGCGGCCATCACCACGCAAGCCTCGCCCGCCTCGAAGGCATCGAGCGGCGAGCGCGCGACATCCACTTCGTTGGCAAACACCCACAGGTGCCCGGCGCGCAGGCGCGCGTCCTCGCCGCGTTTCAGGTACAACGCGGGATATTCGACGGACTCACTCACGCGGCTTGCTCCAGCGACAAACGTGCACGGTAGCCGCGCCGCCAGGTCGCCGCAACGCCGGCGCACCACGCCGCGCGTGACGCTCGGGTGTGATCGCTGGCATACTTGGCGGCGGTCTGTGCCGTGAGGGCGGCGCGCCGGTCCTTTCTCGATGCAGCATGGGGATTCACACGACATGTTCAAATTTCGACTGCAAGCCATTTTCTGCTTCGCCGGGCTCCTGCTGCTGGGCGCCGCCACCGCGAATGCCGCGGAGCTGCCGATCAAGGATTTCGTCCAGCACCCGACCCTGCGGAACCCGGTGCTCTCGCCGGATGGCAAGTACATCGCCGTGGTGGTCAGCGAGAACAACGACGACATCAATACCAACTTCCAGCTTGCGGTCCTGCATTTGCCGGACCTGAAACCGGTGAGCCGGCTTTCGATGGCGCCCCGCTACACGCCCATCAACGTCCATTGGGTCAGCAATACGCGCCTGATCATGGAGACGGCGGTGGCAACCGGCACGCTGGTGCTGCCGAGTTCCACCGGCGACGTCATCGCTGTCGATTTCGACGGCTCGCACAAAAAGCTGCTCTACAGCGTGTACCACCGCGGCAACGGCGTCCATTCGCTCGACATCCCGCGCGGCTCGCCCGCGATTGCAGGCATCCCGCACAAGCGCAACGGACATTTCTATCTCAGCCTCAGCCGCATGCGTGGCGTGACCGGCGATTACTGGCACGACGCCGAAACGGGGCTGTACAACGTGGATGCCGACAATGGCGCCGCGGTGAAGATCGGCGGAATCGACCACGGCGGCATGGAAATCCTGCAGTACAACAACGTCGCCCGCATCGCGGTCGGTGAAGACAACCACTTGAACATGGTTGGCTTCTACAGCAAGGATGGCGAGCACTGGACGAAGATGCCGGCCTCGACCATCGGCAAGACCTTCGAGCCGCTGGCGATCAGCCATGACGGCAGCTTGTTGTATGCGCTCTCCAGCATGGATGGCGGGCCCAACGCGCTGATCTCCTGCAACCTCGATGGCAGCGACCGCGAGGTGCTGGCTTCCGACCCGTTCTCGTCGGTCACCGACGTCATGTGGAATCCCGTGTCCGGCGTGCCGATCGCGGCCATCTTTGGCGCCGGCGGCCGGCCCGTCGTGAAATACCTCAACAACGACCCCTACGCGCAGATCATGCGCGCGCTGGGGAAGGGCCAGCCCAACGCGCTGGTGACACTGGATGGCGCCAGCACCGACGGCAACATGCTGCTGCTGTCCGTACACAGTGACCGCAATCCCGGTGACTATGCGCTGTTCGACAAGACCACGATGCACGCCCGCCCGCTGTATGCGGTGCAACCGTGGATCAAGCCGGCCGAGATGGCGCATCGCATGCCGATCCATTTCAAGAGCCGCGATGGCATCGAGCTCGTTGGCTTTCTTACCTTGCCGGTGGGGCAGGACAAGAACCTGCCGTTGGTGGTGATTCCCCACGGCGGACCGATCGGCCCCAACGACAGCTGGTTCTATGACCCGTGGGCAGCCTTGCTCGCCAACCGCGGCTATGCGACGCTGCAAATCAACTACCGCGGTTCCGGCCAACGCGGCGAGAACTTCCAGCGTTCGGGCTACAAGCAATTTGCCACCGGCATCCAGAACGACCTGGTCGACGGCGTGAAATGGGTCATTGCCCACGGCTACGTCAATCCGAATCGTATCTGCGTGTTCGGCGCCAGTTTCGGCGGCTATTCCTCGCTGATGCAGCCGATCGTCGCGCCCAAGCTGTACAAGTGTGCGGTCGATTACGCTGGCGTCTACGACTGGCGCATCGGCATGGACAGGAGCGACACGCGTCGCTATGCCGGTGGACGAAACTACTTCGAGGAAGCCGTTGGCACCCGCGATGACGCCTACGCGATGTCGCCGGTCAGCATGATGGACAGGTTCAACGTGCCAGTGCTGATCGCGCACGGCAAGGACGACCCGCGCGTGCCGTTCCAGAACGCCACTGACCTGCGCTCGTACCTCAACAAGGCCAACAAGCCCTACGAGTGGCTGGCCGAGCCCAAGGAATTGCACGGCTTCCAGAGCGAAAAGCACAACGAGGAACTCTGGAACATGATCCTGCCGTTCCTTGCCAAGTACATCGGCCCCGGCAACACGACTGCTGCACCAGCCGCATCCGGCAAGTAACAGCAGCGATGCAGGCTACAACAGGGAGCCCGGCGCAAGCCGGGCTTCTTGTTTGCGCCGGCGCGCTAGGATGACGGCATGGCATCCGGGAAGGCCATCGAAACCAACCGCCTCGCCGCCGCGTCCAGCCCCTACCTGCGCATGCACGCGGGCAACCCGGTGCACTGGCAGCGGTGGGACGAAGTTGCGTTGAACGCAGCGCGCGCCAGCGACACGCCGATCCTGCTCTCGATCGGCTACAGCGCCTGCCACTGGTGCCACGTGATGGCGCACGAATGCTTCGAGGACACAGCGATCGCCACGGCGATGAACCAGTCGTTCGTCAACATCAAGCTCGATCGCGAGGAACGCCCGGACATCGATCACGTCTACCAGCTGGCGCACCAGGCCTTGCGTGGCCGCGGTGGCGGCTGGCCATTGACGGCATTCCTCGATCCGCAGGACCTTTCACCGTTCTACATCGGCACCTACTTCCCGCCCACGCCCCGTCACGGACTGCCGGGGTTTCCCGAGGTGTTGCAGCGGGTGCGCGACTACTTCGACCACCACCGCGGCGAGTTGCGTGAACAGGCGTCCGGACTGCAACAGTGGTTGCAGCAGGCCGACGCAGGCGGCGACGCCGCGATGCCCGATGTGGCCGAGGTGTCGACGATGGCACTCGGACGCATCACCGCGCGTTTTGATCCGCAATGGGGCGGCAACGCAGGTGCGCCCAAATTCCCGCGCGCGACCGAGCTGGAATGGCTGCTCGATCAGTCGGGCGATGCGCGCGCACG
Organism: Rhodanobacteraceae bacterium; assembly: GCA_035701705.1. Classification (GTDB taxonomy): domain Bacteria; phylum Pseudomonadota; class Gammaproteobacteria; order Xanthomonadales; family Rhodanobacteraceae; genus 66-474. The sequence goes on along the minus strand of DASSRT010000237.1, from coordinate 741 downwards.
GCAGATGGCTGGCCTCACGCTTGCACAGATGGCCGAGCGTGGCCTGCAGGATCATCTTGGCGGCGGCTTCTTCCGCTATTGCGTGGACGCGAACTGGACGATCCCGCACTTCGAGAAGATGCTCTACGACAACGCGCAGTTGCTGCCCGTTTATGCACGCCATGCCGCTTGCGCCGGTGCGGACGCAGGCTCACGCGACGCCGCCAAAGCTGCGGCGCTCGGCATCGTCGACTGGCTGGAACGCGACATGCTGGCGCCGAACGGCGCGTTCTACTCCGCCATCAGCGCCGACAGTGAAGGCGCCGAAGGCCGCTTTTATTTGTGGACGCGCGAGCAGGTACGCGCGGCCTTGCCGGACGACCTGTTCGAGCTGGCGGTGGCGGCATTCGGTCTTGACAGTCCACCGAACTTCGAAGGACACGCCTGGCACCTGTTGCGCGTCGCGCCGCTCGATGACATGGCGCGAAGACTCGGCCGGCCGCTCGACGACGTCGCATCGGATTATGCCGCCGCACGGCGCACGTTGACTGCAACGCGTACAAGCCGCGAGCGCCCCCTGCGCGACGACAAGATCCTGACCGCGTGGAATGCGCTGACGATTTCGGGCCTCGCCCACAGCGCGCGCCTGCTGGACGATCCACGCTGCGCGAGCATGGCGCAACGCGCACTGGCAGCGCTACGCGATTCGGCCTGGATCGACGGCGAATTGTTTGCCAACGTGGCAGCGCCCGCCGCGCGCAT
>DASSRT010000236.1:0-14205 GCA_035701705.1 Rhodanobacteraceae bacterium | reverse complement strand
CCCGCGCGCTCTTCCAGAACGCCTGCGAAAGCGCGGATTCCTACCACACGCTGCGACTCGGCCTGGCCCGCCGCAAAGCGCTGAACGCCGGACCGGCACGCTTCGCAGCATGGTTGTGGGCGCCTCTCGCGGGTGGCGCGGTGGCCTGCTGCGCGCTGGCGATCGGATTGGCATTCCTGCACCCCTTCGCCAACCCGCAGACGGCCCCGACAGCCACGACGCCTGCGCCAATCGTCGCCAGCGCCACGGTCGATACCGAGTCCACCATCGACCTCGACAACACCCAGGTCGACATGGTGCAAAACCTCGATTTCTACCGCTGGCTCGCCGCCCACCCGGGCAGCGCACCGGCAACCAGTGGAGGCAGCTTGAAGTGAACACCCGTCTCGCCACTGCCGCGCTCGTTGCCGCGTGCCTGTTGGCCTTGTCGTGGTCAGCACGCGCGCAGAATGCGCCCGCGTCGATGCCGGTCACGCAAGCCACTCCCGCCCATCCGGGCAAGTCCGAGCCACCTTTGGCGTGGTCGAACCTCGACGCCGCGCAGCAGCAAGTGCTCGCGCCCGTGCAAGGTCAATGGAACCAACTGAAGCCGGCGCGCCAACACAGGCTGGCCGAACACGCCAGCCAATGGGCGACCCTGCCGCCCGCGCGCCGGAAAGTCATCGGGCAACGCCTCACGCGCTGGGCGCAAATGACACCCGAACAGCGCCACCAGCTGCGCGAAAACGCGCGCGCGTTCCACCGGCTCAGCCCCGCGGAACGCGAGAAGGTCCGCGCCGCGTTCGAACGCTTCCGCTCACTGCCGCCGGCGCAGCGCAAGGCCTTGCGCGAACGCTGGCGCCAGATGCCGCCGGCCCAGCGGATGCACTGGGCCACCCAGCACGCAAACCAGCCGATTCCGATGCACCCGCCGGCGCGCGAGTCGCATTGAACGCGCGCGGCGTGGTGACGCGCAGAACCGCCGGGCCATGAAACGGCTCGTGGGGCGCGATGCCCGACGCCGCGGCAACGTCCCGCTCCGACCAAACCGTTCCGAACCTCGGGTACGGTCTGATCCATCACCCGAAACCAGCGGCTCGCATGGCGCACTCGCTGGATTGAGTTGTCACGCCTATATGCCATGCGAGTAATCCAAAAACTGGCCGTCAAGCGTGTAGACAAACAACATGCTATGCCCGGTGCCGTACAGGCACACTGGCGGGGTAAACCCTACAACCGCATAGCTCACCCAAACTATGATTTTGCGATCCTTGCTGATGCTGACTTCGTAGACGCATTGCGTATTGGGTTTGTTGCACTCATCAGATGACCGAACCTTGGCATCGGCGAGCACACGCTTCTGAACGGTCGTCAGGACATGCGTGGAAACACGCTCCCTTTCATTCTTGAAGCAGACGGGTTGCGTCGTCTTCGCATAACAAGGCGTGGCCATGAGCAGAAGTGACACCGCCAGAGTCAGTGATGCTCTCATAAGGACCCAACTATTTTTGCCCTTCGATAAGCCCAGGTTGAACGGATAATTCATTGATTCCGTTCGCGGTAAGCTTGTCGAACCATGGACGGAATTGGCAACACCGGAGAATCGCTAGGCCTTGCCAAATACCACCCCGCCATCGCGCGCGACGCAGGTCTTGGCCACGAGTTCGTCCTCGAAATCGGGCTTCCACGCGCCGTCGGCGATCACCAGCTCGCTGAAATGCAGCAGGTTGCGCGCGTACATTTCCGAGGCGTGCAGCGGCGCGCCGGACGGCAGGTTCAGCGGACCGATCACGGTGACGCCGTGGTGTTCGATGGTCGCGCCGGGCTGCGTCACCGCGCAGTTGCCGCCGCCTTCGGCGGCGAGGTCGACGATCACCGCGCCGGCCTTCATGCCGTCGACCATCGACTCGGGAATGATCTTCGGCGAGGGCCGCCCCGGCACCGCGGCGGTGGTGACGATCACGTCGACTGTCTTGACATGCTCAGCCAGCTTCGCCTGCTGCGCCGCGCGTTCCTCGGCGGTGAGTTCGCGCGCATAACCGCCCTCGCCCGCCGCATTGACGCCAAGATCAAGGAACTTCGCGCCCAGCGATTCGATCTGCTCGCGGGTCTCGGGGCGCACGTCGAAGCCTTCCGTCATGGCGCCCAGCCGGCGCGCGGTGGCGATGGCCTGCAACCCGGCGACGCCGGCGCCGATCACCAGCACCTTGGATGGCCGCAGCGTACCTGCCGCGGTGGTCAGCATCGGGAAGAACTTGGGCGCCGCTTCGGCCGCAATCAGCATCGCCCGATAACCCGCGACGGCCGCCTGCGAGGACAGCACGTCCATCGCCTGCGCGCGGGTGGTACGCGGCAACAGTTCGAGCGAGAACGCGGCAAGCTTGCGTTGTGCGTACGTCGACAGGCGCTCGGCCGCATTGTGCGGATGCAGGGATCCGATCAATGCCGCGCCTTCCTTCATGCTGGCGATGTGCGCATCGTCCGGCGGCTGCACGCACATCAGCACGTCGGCCTGCGCCGCGACGGCAGTTGCATCGGCGAATTCGACGCCCGCGTAAGCCGCATCGGGAAACCCGGCGCGTTCGCCGGCGCCATGTTCCAGCAGCACCCGCATGCCCTTGGCCGCGTACTTCTTCGCCGTCTCCGGCGTGACCGCAACGCGGCGTTCTCCGGCGGCGGACTCACGCAAGGCGGCAACGGTGATCGGCATGGCGAGGCTCCCGTGGATGTCCCCGGCATCGTAACGCAAAGCGCTTGCAACCGGCGCCCGGCAGGGTGTCGAGAAACACACTGATGGCGCGGGCCACGGACGGCCCGCCGCGGATCAAGCACGACAAGTGCCTGGTCCGGCGAAGCCGAGTCCGGACATGCGCCGGACTCGGCGCCTTGAAAAAGTGCAGGAAAGCACTTTTTCAACAACTTGTTAGACTGGACGGATGCGTGATGAAAACATCTTGCGATTCCTCCAGAACCGCCGCTCCGTGCCTGCCGCGGCCTTGCAGCCACCCGGTCCGAGCGCCGCCCAATTGCGCGAAATCGTGGCAACCGCGATCCGCGTGCCCGACCACGGCAAACTGGTGCCGTGGCGGCTGATCACCTTCACCGGTGACGCCGGCCGGCGCTACGGCGAGGCGCTGGCCGAGTTGCACCTGCGAGTCGACCCGGGCGTGCCCGAAGCCAAACTGGCCAAGGATCGCGAACGCTTCGCGCATTCGCCGGTGGTGCTGGCGGTGATTGCGCGGATCGAGGAAAACCATCCGAAGATTCCCGCTCAGGAACAACTGCTTTCCGCCGGCTGCCTTGCCTTCAACCTGCTGCTGGCCGCGCAAGCGGAAGGATTCGCGGCGCAATGGTTGACCGGATGGTCATGCTACGACCGCGATGCGGCGAAACTGCTGGGCCTCGGCGATGACGAGCGCGCGATTGGCTACATCCATATCGGCAGTCGCAGCGTCGAGCCGCCGGAGCGAACCCGCCCGCAGCCCGACCAGATCATGAGCGCGTGGCAGGAATGAACGACGCCACGCCAACGCCGGCCTCGACGGTCTACCTGATCGACGCCAGCATGTACGTGTTCCGCGCCTGGCATTCGATGCCGGACGAGTTCTTCGATGTCGATGGCAACCCGGTGAATGCGGTGCACGGCTTCGCGCGCTTCCTGCTGGAGTTCGTCGAGCGCACGCGCGCCCGCCACGCCGTCACGGCCTTCGACATCGCACTCACCAGTTCCTTCCGCAACGCGATCTATCCAGCCTACAAGGCCAATCGCGATCCCGCGCCGCCCGAGCTGAAGCGACAGTTCCAATACTGCCGCGAACTGGCGGCTGCATTCGGATTCACGGTACTGGCCGATGCCACCTACGAAGCCGACGACCTCATCGGCAGCATGCAGGCGGCGCTGCGGCCGCATGCGTTCCGCGCGGTGATCGTTTCGGCCGACAAGGATTTTGGCCAGCTGCTCGGCGATGGCGATGAACAGTGGGACTACGCACGCGGCCAGCGCTGGGGCGCGGCAGGCATCCCCGCGCGGCTCGGCGTCGAAGCGAAGCAAGTGATCGACTACCTCGCGATCACCGGCGATGCCAGCGACAACATCCCGGGTGTACCGGGCATCGGCGCCAAGGGCGCAGCGGCGTTGCTGGCGCATTTCGGTGATCTGGAAACCCTGCTCGCGCGGGTGGACGAGGTGCCCTTCCTGCGCCTGCGCGGCGCCAAGTCGCTGGCGGCGAAATTGCACGAGCACGCCGGGCAGGCACGCATGTCGCGGCAGCTGGCGACCATCGCGCTGGATGCCCCGGTGCCGCGTTCGCCAGGGGACGTACAGCGGCGCGCGCCGGATGCCGTGGCACTGGATGCGCTGTTCGAGCAACTGAAGATCGGACCGATCACCCGCAACCGCGCCCACCAGATCCTGACCATGGACCCCGCATCGTGAATTCCGACCCGCACATTCCCGCCAGTTCCGATGAAGCCGTCGAAACCCTGTACGCGGGCCGCTGGCTGACGCTGCGGCAACGCGGCCATTGGGAATACGTCGAACGCAACAATCCCGAGGGCGCAGCGATCATCGTGGCGGTCACGCCCGCCGACAAGGTCCTGTTCGTCGAGCAGTACCGGGTGCCGATCCAGCGCCACACCATCGAAATGCCTGCCGGCCTGATCGGCGACGCCGGCCACACCGACGACGACAGCGTGGCCGCCGCCGCGCGTCGCGAGTTGATCGAGGAAACCGGCTACGACTGCGCACGCGTGGTGGCGCTGCACTCGGGACCGTCATCGGCCGGCATGAGCACCGAGATGATGCACTTCGTGCGTGCGCTCGACCTGCACAAGGTCGGCCCCGGCGGTGGCGATGGCACGGAAAACATCGTGGTGCACGAAGTGCCGCGCAACGAAGCCGGCGCGTGGTTGCGCGCGATGGCGGCGAAGGGCTATTCGATCGACCCGAAGCTGTTCGCGGGGCTGTGGTTCCTGGACCACGCCGAACGGGAGCACGCCAACCCGCAACCGGCGGAGCCGCACTGACGCTTCACGCGGGCTCGAACCCGCGCGCGCGACGGATCGGGATGGACGCCCCTCAAGCCGCCGATTCGGCGCCTTCGGGACCCACGTCCGCCGCTTGCATGCCCTTGGTGCCCTGCACGACGTCGAACTTGACTCGCTGGCCTTCCTTGAGGCTGCGGAAGCCTTCCGCCTTGATCGCCGAAAAATGCACGAACACGTCCGCACCACCGCCGTCGGGCGTGATGAAGCCGAAGCCCTTGGCGTCATTGAACCACTTGACCGTACCCACTGCCATTTTGAAACCCCTTTCGCAACGTTCCCGGGCATGCGGCAAACCCGCCGCACGACGCGAGTATCTGCCCAGCGCTCCCCGCAGTGCAAGTGAAAATTATCGGCGTGGCTGGTTCAGCCGCCCAACAGCGCGGTGATGATCCGCGGCACTTGCCCCGTGGCCGCGGCCAGATGGGCGTGGATTTCGTCGAGGCTGATCGGCGCATCCGGCTCGGGGCCGCAGCCGGCGGCCCAATTGGCGACCACGGCAAGGCAGGCGTACTCGATATCCAGCTCGCGTGCCAGCGCGGCTTCGGGCATGCCGGTCATGCCGACGAGGTCGCAACCGTCGCGCCGCAGGCGCTCGACCTCGGCGCGGGTTTCCAGGCGCGGACCCTGGGTGGCGCCGTAGCAGCCGCCGGCGACCAGCGCGACGCCTACGCGCTCAGCTGCAGCCACCAGTTCGCGCCTGAGTCCGGCGCTGTAAGGTTCGCCGAACTCGGCATGCAGCACCGGCTCGCCCTCGGCGTCACAGAAACTGGAGGCCCGGCCGCTGGTGTAGTCGATCAACTGTTCGGGCAGTGCCAGCACCCGCGGCCCCATGTCGTCGCGGATCCCGCCGACCGCATTGACGCCAACGACGCGACGCGCGCCCAGCTCATGCAGGGCCGCGATGTTGGCGCGATAGTTGATGCGGTGCGGTGCCAACGTGTGGCCCTCGCCATGGCGCGCCAAAAACGCCACGCTGCGGCCGGCGACGCTGCCGATCACGATGGCGGACGAAGGCGCGCCCCAGCGCGTCATCACGCTTCGCCGCTCGGATTGCAGCAGTCCCGGAAATGCATACACACCGGTGCCGCCGATGATGGCAAGGTCGATGCTCAACGTGCGTCTCCCGCGTCATCCAGCGCCCAGATGTCGGGCAGGTTGCGGCCCTGGCCGTAATAGTCGAGGCCGTAGCCGAACACGTAGCGATCGGGCAACTCCACGCCGACGTAATCCGCCTGCAATCCCGGCATCCGGCGGTCGTGCAGCTTGTCGCACAGCACCGCGATCAGCACCCGTCGCGCGCCGGCGCCAAGGCAATGTTCGCGCAATGCCGCCAAGGTGTAACCCTCGTCGAGGATGTCATCGGCAAGGATCACGCTGCGGTCGCGCATCGACGCGGTCGGCTGGTGCAGCCAGCGCACTTCGCGGCCCACGGTGGCATTGCCGTAGCGGGTGGCGTGCGCGTAGTCGAAGTCGAGGTCGGTGGCGATGGCGAACGCCAGCGCGCTCGCGAAGAACATGCCGCCGTTCATCACCGTCAGCAGCAGTGCGCGCTCGCCGTCCAGCGCGGCGGTGAGCTCGCGCCCCATCCGCGCGATCGCGGATTCCAGTTCATCGCGCGAATACAGCCGCCGCGCCTGCGGCAACACCGCCGCCAGTGGGTGCGCAGTCTCACTCACGCGCGCGCCTCGCTGGCTGGCGCGGACAACTCGCCGAGCGCCGCCACGTAGCGCGCGTGCTGCGGATCCGCTTCGATGCTCGACCAGCTGCGCGCGACCGCACCGCACAGGCCCGCGAGCATGTCGTCAGCGCAAGGCGCGCGTCCGCGCACCGACTCGATCGCGGGCGCAACCATCGCCGGCTGGCACACCAGTACCAGGTCGCAACCGGCGTCCAGGTGCGCGAGCACGCGGGCGCCGATGCCGCCCGCGGATTCGGCCGCGGCCATGCCGACATCGTCACTGAAGACCACGCCGCGAAAGCCCATCTCGCCGCGCAGGTAGTCCACCCAGATTTTCGAATAGCCGGCTGCCAACGGATCGACCGCAGGATAGGTGACGTGCGCGACCATCACGGCCTCGGCGCCGGCGGCGAAGCCCTCGGCAAACGGCACCAGGTCGGCGTCGCGGATCACCTCCAGCGGGCGCGAGTCGATCGCCTTTTCGAGATGGGTATCTTCCGGGATCGAGCCGTGTCCGGGGTAATGCTTCAGCGTCGCCACCATGCCGGCGAGGTGCATGCCGCGCACGTAGGCGGCGCCGAGTTCGGCCACGACCTGCGGATCGGCGGCAAACGCGCGCTCGCCGATCACGCGGTTGCCGCGGGCAAGATCCACCACCGGCGCGAAGGAAAAATCCACATCGCAGGCACGCAGTTCGCTGGCCATCACCAGCGCGTGCGCCTCGGCCATCGCGATGCCGGCCTTGGGGTCGCGGCAATGCAACTCGCCGATCCGCGCCAACGGCGGCAGCCGCGTGAAACCGCTGCGGAAGCGCTGCACCGGGCCGCCTTCGTGGTCGACGCAGATCACGAACGGCCCGCCGCGCAGCGCGCGGATGCCCGCCACCAGTTCGGCCAGTTGCGCGCGATCGACATAGTTGCGGGTGAACAGGATCACGCCGCTGACTTCCGGCGCGGCGAGGTTCGCGCGGTCGCTTGCGGTCAGTTCATGCCCTTCGATGCCGACGATCAACATGCATTGCGCTCCGTGTCGCTCCAATGCACGTACGCGTGCCGGGCGAGATTGACGTTGTAGTAGCGAACTTCATCGGTGACTTCCCGGCCCAACCAGGCCGGGCGCGGGAATGCCTGCGCGGCCTCGTCGAGTTCGAGTTCGATCACCACCAACCCGCGATTATCGCCGAGAAACTCGTCGATCTCGAATTCGAAGCCGTCCAGCGGGACGATGTGGCGGACCTTCTCCACGACGTCGCCGCACAACGTTTGCAGCATCGCGGTGGCGTCGGCCAGCGGCAGCGGATATTCGAACTCGCTGCGTGCGGGACCGGCCACCGCGGCTTTCACGGTGAGCCAGGCGTGCTCGCCGGCAACGCGTACCCGCACGGCGGCCTTGGCCTGCCCGGCCGCCAAGGCTTCGGCACCGACCAGATAACCCTGCACGATGCGCGTCGAGCGCGTGACCGCGCTGCGCCAGGCATCGCTTGCAGGCAGGAACTTGCGCTCGATCTCGACCGCCATCAGGCACGCTCGAACAGGGCGATGGATTCGACGTGGCCGGTGTGCGGAAACATGTCCATCACGCCCGCGGCCTGCAGCCTGAAGCCGTGTTGCCGCACCAGCGTGCCGGCATCGCGCGCCAGCGAAGCCGGGTGGCAGGACACGTACACCACGCGCTGCACCGACTTGCCGGGCAACTGCTTCAGCAGTTCGTCGGCGCCGCTGCGCGGCGGATCCAGCAGCATCAGGTTCCAGTCCGCACGCGCCCAGGCACTGCCGCGCACGTCACCGGCGAGATCGCCGACATGGAATTCGGCATTGCCGATGCCGTTCGCCGTCGCATTGGCACTCGCACTTGCAACCAGCCCGGCGTCGCCCTCGATGCCGCAGACGTGTCCCGCGCGGCGTGCCAGCGGCAGGCTGAAATTGCCCAGCCCGCAAAACAGATCCAGCACGCGATCGCCGGGGCCGGGCGCGAGCAAGGCCAAGGCGTGGTCGATCATCTTCCGGTTGATGCTGGCGTTGACCTGCACGAAGCCCGTGGCTGCGAATGCGAGCTGCAAATCGTATTCGGGCAGCGCGTAGGACAACGCGACGGAGTCCGGCCACAACACGTGCACGCTGTCGATGCCGCCGGGTTGCAGCAGGATCGCGAAACCGTGTTCACGGCCGAACGCGACCAACTTTTCCTGATCGGCCGCGGACAAGGGTTGCAGGTGCCGAAACACCAGCGCGCGTGCATCGTCGCCCGCCGAGAACTCGATCTGCGGAATCGACGCGGCGCCTTCCATCGCATTCAGCAAGGCACCCAGAAGGTCCAGTTTGTCACCCAGTGCGGGATCCAGCACATCGCAATGCACAAGGTCGGCGACGAAGCGCGGGTCGCGTTCGCGAAAGCCCACCAGTGTCTTGCCTTTTTTCGCAACGTGCTTGACCGACAATCGCGCGCGACGGCGATAGCCCCAAACGTCCGCGGTCAGCGGTTCCAGCCAACGTGCCGGCTCGACGTGGCCGATCCTCGCGAAGTTTTGCGCGAGCACGTTCTGCTTGGCCGCGATTTGCGCGGCCGGGGCGAGGTGCTGCAACACGCAGCCGCCGCATACGCCGAAATGCCGGCAGCGCGGCTCGACGCGATCGGGCGATGGCGTGAGGATCTCGTCGGCCCGGGCTTCATCGAAGTGCCGATGCCGGCGCAGCAAGCGGGCCTTGACGCGCTCGCCCGGCAAGGCGTCGGCAACGAACACGGTCTTGCCCTCGATCCGCGCCACGCCGCGGCCATCGTGGGCAAGGTCGTCGATGTCGGCTTCGAAGGGTTGCGGATTTGCGTTTCGATTCATGCGTTCATCTTGCCAGACGCGCCGGGCCCGGCAAGCCGCGAATCACTGTTTGCCGAATGCCTTCAAGGCCGCGGCGTAGGCCGCGTTGATTTCCCTGGACTTCTGCTCGGCGAGCGCGCGCAAGTCCTCGCCAAGGCCGCTGGTCTTGTCAGGGTGGTACTCGGCGATGCGTCGCCGATATGCCTGCTTGACGTCATCCAGCGAGGCGTAGGTCGGCACTTGCAGCACTTCGTACCAGGGCTTGGTTGAACTGCCCGAGGGCGGAGGCGGAGGACGGCGATAGTCACTCTGCCCGTCGCCGGATCCCGGCGGCGGCGGTGCGGGAGGCGGTTCCGCTGGTCGCGCACTGCCGCCCTGGATGCGGCCGATCAACCATGACACCAGAAAATAGCCCGCCAACAGGCAGACCACGACGACGATGATGTCGGTACGGGTAATCATCCCTTCAGTCCACCTTTTCCATTGCGCTGCGTTGCCCGGCATCGACGACGAGCGCAACGCTTGACGCCGCGTCGGGTCCAGCCGCACCCGAAGTTTCACCGGCGAGCAACGACAGATGCGCACGATACTGCGTGAGGCGGGAGAATTCTGCAGATGCCTCGGCGTGGAACCCGGTCATTTCATCACAACGCTCCATCAGCGTTGCGAGTGCTTGCTCACGCGCCTCCGCCGACATATCGACGGTGAACGATGCAAGATCCTCGTGCACGGGCACCAGCAGCGAAAGCCGGCGCACCACGCCCGCCGAGAACGGCAAACACACCAGGCTCTCGAACGCCAACAGCGCGAACTTGCCCCGGCCCAGCGAAAACGCATCGCGCAGGAACCATAGCCGCAGCAGCATCACCAATGCTGCGAGATAAGCCAGCGCCACGATCGGCAGCGCGCGCACCGCGCCACCCCACAGCAACGCAAGCGGGATGCCGATGATCGCGTACAGGAATACCGCGAACACGTACGGGGTCAGCACTTCGCTCGCGCGCATCGCCTCGGCCACGCGCGCGGGCAATCCCGGCGACGCGGCGATCGCGTCCGCGTTTCCCCACTGACCGCGGAACGCCGGAAACATCGGCGTGAACGGGTTCAGCCAGATCGGCGAGCGCCCGGCGATGCGTACGCGATCGTCGGCCACCTGCAAGCGCAGTCCGCGCGAAACGCGGGCGAGCACGCCCTCGTTGGCGAACACCATGGCGACGCAGGTGGATCCGTAGAACGCCAGCACCAGCAGCGCGATCTCGAGTTCGCTCGACAGCATCGAGTTGGTCAGCTACGCCCGCCAAGCCGCTTGAAGAATTTGCCAAGCGCCGCAAACAGGGCCACCACCGCCGCTGCGATGAACTTCCAGCCCGCGGCAAGCGCGCCGACGATCACCTTCCACAAGCCGGTCTTCGCCGCCACGGCGACGGCACCACCGGTGACCAGCGCGGCGAGACCATACTTGGCCACCTTGTCGCCCGGTTTGTAGGCCGAGTAGGTCTGGTCGTCGATGAATTGATAGCCCGAGACGACCTGCTTGAACTGTCCGATCGACTGCTGCAGGCCTTCGGGTGACGCCACCAGGGTCGCGGCCGTGTAACCCGTGCGGCTGAGCAAGCGTGTGTTGAAGTTGATGTCGGTGCCGCCGTCGCTGTTGCGTAGGTCGATCGCCCAACTCAGGTTGTGCGTCTGCGGATCATAGAATGGGGCCTGTTCCCAACCGACGACTTCGAGCGTGGCCCAGCCGCGCGCGCGCAGCTGCTTGTTGCCCTCTTCCTGATTGCTGCGCAAGCTCGCGAGCAACTTGTCCGGTTCGATCTTTTCGTCGTCCGCCACATGGCCGACATCGGCGTACTCGAACTCCCCCCACCACCCGAAATCGTCCGGCGCGAACACCGTGCCGCCGTCATCCGAAGCAATGTTCCGGGTGAGCTCCATGAACTTGATGGTGTCGGCCGGACCGAGGAAGCGGTAACCCTCGGGCACGTTGAAGGTGGCATTCGAACCGATCGTCACCTGGGTCGGACCCTCGACCCAGTGCAGATTCATGATCTGCTGCTGCACACTGTCCGCAGACGTGGATGCATCCTGCGCAAACGCGGGCGTGAGGCAAAGCAGGCACACACCGATACCGGCGGCGAGACGACTGATCCTTGGCATGAATTCCCCTGATCGGGGCGCGCTGCCCCGGCAAATTGGTGGTGAAACCGCGGCGCAAATCCCGCGGACGCAACCCCGCGCGCCTAGAAGCCGCTGTCGGATTCCGCAGCATACCCGAGCGTCACGGCACCGACACCCATGTTGACCATGCCGGTGATGCTCATGGCGCTTTCGTACAACGCCACGCCTGCCTCGGCGCACGCGGCCTTCAGCGCGGCATACCCCGGCAGACCTGCGAGCTCCGACAACTCGCCGCCGTAGCTCACGCACATGGCCGGCACCAGCAGCCCGCGCTGCACCGCGGCGCTGGCGTGGTCGAACAAATCCTGCGCGCCCTGGTCGAAACCGCGCACCTTCGCCACCGGTTTGGTTTCGCCGCGATGGCACTGCAGGATCGGCTTGATGTCCAGCGCCGTGCCGAGCGTTGCGCTGAGCAGACTGACGCTGCGGTCGCCCTTCTTGCGGGTGCGCGCGCGCAGGTAGTGCAGATCGCGCGGCAAGGCGAAGGCCCAGGTGTTGTCGGCCAGTCCGCTGAGCGCGGCGCGGATGTCGCCCGGGCTCGCGTCCGCCGCGATCAGGTCGATCGCCTTCACCGCGGTGATCCCCTGCCCCGCGAACAGGCTTTTGGTGTCGATCACCCGCATCAGGAACGGTGAATGGTTGCCCGCCGCTTCGCGGATCGGACGATAGCTGCCGAGGATCGCGAAGCTTGCCTGGGTGGCGTTGGCGAAGATCGGACTGCGCGATGCGCTGACGGTGAGGCAGAACACCGCATCGTAATCGAGGATCAGGCGCCCGAGAAACAAATCACGAATGGCATCGACCGACAGCGAATCGGTTTCCGCGGCGTGCCCGCGCGCGCCGATGCCGCTGCGGATGTAGTTGTCGGTCGCCACCGGATCGCGCACATCGACGAAAGTCTGCCCGTCCACGTTGATCGTGATGGGCATGATGATGATCTTGTTGTCGTCGACGAATGAACGGGGCAGATCGCAGGTCGAATCCATCACCAGACCGATGCGCATACGTCCTCCTTCGGTTGCACCGCGATCATGCCACTACGCGCCGGGCTTGGGAATTCGGCCGCCCGGCCGGATGCAACACCTGACGGTCCGATTCCCTGGAGACCCCCTGATTTTCTCGTCACCCCGGAATACTCGCGCCATCCGTGGCGCTCACGCCATGCACCGCCTTCGGCGTTCGCCGGGATGACGAAAGGATCAATAATCAGAACATCCCTAGTGCTGCCAGTTGCCGGACGCATCCTTGTAGTAGTAACCCGAATGCTGCGCACGACTGATCCAGCGCTTCGCGAAGGTCTCGCGCATCGACTGCGCCCACTCCGGATGGCCGTTGGCAATGCCGATCTGCTTGTACAACTCGGCGCGATCCGCATTCTCGGCCGCGATGGCCCGGTTCGCGCTGGCGCGTTCCGGCAGCGGAATCTTCGCTGCGTCATGGATCGCGACGTCGCCGTTGTGGGTGAAGCCGATCGCCCCGGATTCGAGCAGGGCCTTCAGGGTCGAACGGTAGCGGGCGCCCATGCGTGCCTCGATGGCGGCAATCGCGGGCGTCTGGATGTCGATGTTGACGGGCTCGTCGGCGTACGCAGCCGGCACCACGGCATCGAGCAGGCGCAACGCCAACGGTTCGCTACGGCCGCCGTGGCTTGCGCCACCGCCGGATGACGCCGGTTGCGCGCTCGATGCAGGTGGCGCCGACGCGGGCGGCGCGTCAGCCGGGCCCATGATGTTGCTGATCACCTTGTCGGCAGCCTTTTGCGCCGCGGCCGCCGGGAAATACACGTTGATGGTGACGCAGCCGGCGAGCAGCAGCATGGCCAACAGCAGCGGGAAAGATTGTTTGCGCATGAGGGTGTCCTTGTTCTTCCTGTGGTTCGATTGTGCGGCAATTCGCGGCGGCGCGCGAACACGCCTCGGAAAGCTCTGAACAAATCCGTCCGGGATTTGTCAGAACACGCCGAATCAATCCCCTGCGGCGATTGATTCGCGGGCGGTGCGTCCCTGCACCGCAGAAACCTCCGAAAATCAGAGGTTCCCTAATTGACCACCGGACCCTGGCCTTGCGTCGCAGCTTTCAGTCGGGCGACCAGGGTGGCCCAGTCGACCGACGGCTCGTGCCCGATCACGGTGATGTGCGGCAGGCCACTGCCGGCGACGATGGTGTAGCCGTTGTCGTCGGGGTCGGGATCGGGAACGATGCCGTTCATCGCGCAGACGCCGTTGGCCAGCGTGCACCCGAGTTCGATCTTCGAATAGCTGAAGGTCTTGAACAGGCGCAGCGCCATGCCCTGCAGGCCGCCGGCGATGCCGCCACCGCCGACGCTGGTGAGGCTCTGGATCGCGTGCTGGCTGATCTTGCCGCCGTCATCGGCGCTCAGGCGCGCGCTGAACGTGGTGGGCTTCCAGTCGACCAGCTTGAGATCGTGGATGTCGCCGTCGAGGCGCCCGGTAATCTGGCCGAAGTCGAACACGTGGGTGATCTGGGCGAGATCGAGTTGCTGCAGGTCGAT
>DASSRT010000235.1:0-10453 GCA_035701705.1 Rhodanobacteraceae bacterium | reverse complement strand
GAGCTTCTGGCAGCCGATCTCGGCGCACAACGTGATCGAACTGGAGGACACCAGCTTCGGGATGCTGCGCACCGAGATTCGCTGTGCGCGTTGTGAAGGCCACCTCGGCCACGTGTTCCACGATGGTCCGCCACCGACGGGTTTGCGCTATTGCATGAACGCGCTGGCGTTGCGCTTCGTGGCACGCAGCGCCGCCTGAACCACGGGGCGGGCTTGCGCGCGTTCAATGCGTCGGTGCGCGTGCCAGCGCCCACACGTCCACGCGTTGCACGCCGGCACGCCGCAACACCCGCGCGCATTCGCCGAGGGTTGCACCGGTGGTGAACACGTCATCGAGTAGCGCGACGTGTGCAGGCAGCGCCGCACGATCGCGGACTGCGAACACGCCACGTACGTTGCGGCGGCGCTGGATCGCGCTGAGGTCGGTCTGCGCCGCGGTGGCGCGGGTGCGCTGCAGGGCATCCGGCAACAACGGCCGGCCAAGCGTCTTCGCCAGTGGTCTGGCCAGTTCCAGCGCCTGATTGTAGCCGCGTCGACGCAGGCGCGAGCGATGCAGCGGCACCGGCACGATGGCTTCCGGCAGCACTTCCGGATGCGTGGCCGCGGCCCACAGCAGGGATAACGTCCGCCCGGCCGCGAGGTCGCCGCCGAACTTGAAGCGCGTTTCCAGTTGTCCGAGCGGCCATTCGTAGCGAAACGGCACCCACGCGGCATCCCACGCCGGCGCGCGCTTGATGCAGCGCCCGCACAAGGGCGCCGGCACCGCCAACGGCAAGGCGCAACGCGCGCAGCAGACCTGATTGCGCGGCAGTTCCGCGGCGCAATCCGGACACAGGCTCAAGTGCCCCTGGCCGCGCGCGCCGCACAACAGGCAATGCGCGGGCAGCAGCGCGTCCAGCGCTTCGTCAACCAAATGGGTGACTTTCAAGTTGACAGACATCCGCCTCGCCTTTGACACTTGCCGTTCACTATAAGCGGAGTTGCCACGATGGACGCCTTGCACGCGGATGCCCCGCTGCGGCACGACTGGGCGCAAGCCGAAATCGAACGCCTCTTCAACCTGCCGTTCATGGAATTGCTGGCGCGTGCGCACGCGGTGCACGCCGCGAACCACGATGCCAACGCGGTGCAGGTGTCGACCCTGCTCTCGATCAAGACCGGCGGCTGTCCGGAGGATTGCGCGTATTGCCCGCAGGCGCAGCGCTACCACACCGGCGTCGAGGCGCAGAAGTTGATGGACGTCGACGCGGTGCTGGAACGCGCGCGCGCAGCCAAGGCGGCCGGGGCTTCGCGCTTCTGCATGGGCGCAGCCTGGCGCGGCCCGAAGGATCGCGACATTCCGAAAGTGGCCGAACTCATCCGCGGCGTGAAGGCGCTCGGCATGGAAACCTGTGCGACGCTCGGCTTGCTGGGCGAGGGCCACGCCGAGGCGCTGAAAGCCGCGGGCCTCGACTACTACAACCACAACATCGACACCGCGCCAGACTATTACGGCGAGATCATCCACACCCGCGCGTTCGCGGACCGACTCGACACGCTCGACGAAATCCGTGCGGCGGGCTTGAAGACCTGCTGCGGCGGCATCGTCGGCATGGGCGAGACGCGCGCGCAACGTGCGGGCCTGCTGTGCGCGCTCGCCAACCTGCCCGAACATCCGCAATCGGTGCCGATCAACCGGCTGGTGCGGGTGCCGGGCACGCCGCTCGAAAATGCGCCGGACATGGATCCGTTCGAGTTCGTGCGCACCATCGCGGTGGCACGCATCACGATGCCGGCCTCGATCGTGCGTCTCTCGGCTGGCCGGCAGCAGATGAGCGACGAATTGCAGGCGCTGTGCTTCTTCGCAGGGGCCGGCTCGATCTTCCTCGGCGAAAAACTGCTGACCACCGGCAACCCCGATGTCGAGCACGACCAGGTCTTGTTCGCGCGGCTCGATCTGCACCCGTTGCAGGTTGATGCGGACGCGCACGAAGCTGGCACGGTGCACACGGACATTGTGGAGTCGTGTCACGTCGATGCCGCCGCTTGAAGCCGTCCCTTCTTCCCTCGGGTACAGCCGCCATCCATGGCAAAAAGCTCCGTGGTGGCGCGAAGCGCCGGATGAGGGTTCGGTGCAGCGCGCAGTCGACCATGGCGCAAGCCGTGAACCCTCACCCCTGCCCCTCTCCCGGAGGGAGAGGGGTTCAAGCTGATGCGCCCTGACCTGCTGCAATCACTGGCGACACGTGTCGCCGAGCGCGAACGCGCAGGGTTGCTCCGGCGTGCGCGCAGCGTGAACGCGGTGCAGGGCGTGCGCGTGGTCATCGACGGGCGCGAACTGCTGAACTTCTGCAGCAACGACTACCTTGGTCTTGCCGGCGATCCGCGCATCATCAAGGCCATGCAGGACGCCGCGAACGAGTGCGGCGTCGGCAGCACGGCGGCGCACCTCGTGTGTGGCCATCGCCGCGAGCACGCGCAACTGGAAGCGGCGCTGTGCGCGTGGACCGGACGCGACGCCGCATTGCTCTTCTCGTCGGGCTGGCTGGCCAACCTTGGCGCCGTGCAGGCCTTGCTGGAACGTGGTGCGATCTGCGTCGAGGACAAGTTGAATCACGCGAGCCTGCTGGATGCTGCGCGACTTGCCGGGGCGGTGTTGAAGCGCTATCCGCACAACGATGCGAGTGCCGCCGCACGACAGCTCGCGGGCTTCAACGACAAGCCCGCGCTCATCGCCACCGATGGCGTGTTCAGCATGGATGGTGATGTCGCGCCACTGCGCGAGCTTGCGGACCTCTGTGCGCGTGAACACGCGACGCTGATGGTCGATGACGCGCATGGATTCGGCGTACTCGGCACGCACGGCGCGGGAAGCGTGGAAGTGTCCGGGTTGTCGCAAACCGAGGTGCCGGTGTTTATGGCGACCCTCGGCAAGGCGCTCGGTTGCATGGGTGCGTTCGTCGCGGGCTCGCGCGACCTGATCGAGGGGCTGATCCAGTTCGCGCGCACCTTCGTGTACACCACCGCCATGCCGCCGGCACTGGCGGCGGCGGCATGCGAAGCCGTCCGCATCGCGCGCGAAGAAGATTGGCGCCGCGAAAAGCTGCAGGCGTTGGTGGCGCGGTTCCGCGCGGGTGCCGCGCAGCTCGGGTTGCCGCTCGGCGATTCGCACAGCGCGATCCAGCCACTCGTGCTGGGTGATGCAGGCCGCGCCGTGGCCACATCGCGCGCGCTCGAAAGCGCGGGCATCCTGGTCAGCGCGATCCGGCCACCGACGGTGCCCGCCGGCCAGGCAAGATTGCGCGTCGCACTGTCTGCCGCACACGAAGAGCAGGATGTCGACCGGCTTCTCGATGCGCTGGCGCGACTCGCAACTGGCGACAAGAAGCTGGATTCCGGGTTCCATCCGCAATGAAGCCGCGGATGGCCCCGGAATGACGACAGGGTTGTTACGCTTTCCCGAGTCCCGAGTCCCGAGTCCCGAGTCCCGAGTCCCGAGTCCCTAATTCCGCACCACATGTCCGAGCTCTACATCCACACCCAAGGCGAAGGCGCCGCGCACGTCGTGCTGCTGCACGGCTGGGCCATGCATGGCGGCGTGTTCACGCCGCTGCTGGATGGCTTGCGTGCGCGCTGTACGTTGCACGTCGTCGACTTGCCGGGCCATGGGCTTTCGCGCGATTGCGTGGTGTCGCTGCAACCCGCCGAGTGCGCGCGCGCGATCGCCGCGCGGGTGCCGCCTGCGATCTGGCTGGGTTGGTCGCTGGGTGGCTTGTACGCGCTGCAGGCTGCGCTCGACTTTCCCGAAACCGTGCAGGGGCTGGCGATGCTGTGCGCATCGCCGCGCTTCGTGCGCGGCCCGGATTGGTCGCATGCCGTGTCGCCGGAGATTCTCGAAAATTTCGAGCGCGATCTCCAGACCGACTATGCCGGTACGCTGGAGCGCTTCATGGCTCTGGAAGCGCTGGGCAGCGATTGCGCGCAGGCGGACCTGCACAAATTGCGCGCGGACACCTTCAACGAACATCCGCCGGCCCTGCACGCGCTGGTGGACGGGCTGGTCGTGCTGGAGCACAGCGACCTGCGCGCACGCGTGCGGGCATTGACGCAACCCAGCGCCTGGATCGCCGGCCGTCGCGACCGCCTGATTCCGTGGCAGGCGATGCAGTGGAGCGCCGGCCAATGCGGTGGCGCCTTCACCTGCATCGCGGGCGCTGGCCACGCGCCCTTCATCGGCCACGCCGGCGAGGTGGTGGCGGCGCTGGAACCGCTGCTCGCGGCGGTGCCGGCATGAGCGACGAGCGCTTCGATCTGCAACAGGTGCGGCGTGCGTTCGCGCGCGCGGCCACCACTTACGAGCAGCACGACGCGTTGCAGCGCGAGGTCCAGGCACGCCTCTTCGACAGCCTCGACTACTACGAAGGCAAGCCTGCGCGCGTGCTCGACATCGGCTGCGGCACCGCGCGTGGCACGGCCGCGCTCAAGAAGCGCTGGCCCAAGGCCGAGGTGATCGCGCTCGATGTGTCGCTGCCGATGTTGCGGCAGGCGCGTCGCCACACGGGCTGGTTGCGGCCCTTGGCACGCGTGTGTGCCGACGCTCGCCACCTGCCGTTTCCCGACCGCAGCGTGGACGTGGTGTATTCGAACCTGTGCATGCAGTGGTGCGACACGCCGCGCACGGTGTTCAGCGAATTCGCGCGGGTGCTGCAGCCCGGTGGTTTCCTGGTGGTCTCGACACTGGGACCGGATACCTTGATGGAATTGCGCCAGGCCTGGGCCGTGGTGGATGACGTGCAACCGCACGTCAGCCGCTTCTTCGACATCCGCGACATCGGCGATGCGGCGCTCGCCGCCGGCCTCAAGGATCCGGTGCTCGATACCGACCGCATCACCCTGCACTATCCCGACGTGCGCGCACTGCTGGCCGACCTCAAGGGCCTCGGCGCCACCAACGCCGATGCCGCGCGCGCGCGCGGCTTGACCGGCAAGGGCCACTTCAAGGCCATGCTGGAGGCTTACGAATCACACCGCCACGAGGGCCGCATTCCGGCGACCTATGAAGTGGTGACCGTGCACGGCTGGGGCTTTCCGGCCGGCGCGATGCCGTTGTACGGCGGCCGGGAAACCCGCTTCGAAGTGGTCAGCCGCCGCGAGCCGCGGCGTTCACCTCAGGACGACGCCGGCGGCGTGTAGTTGCAACTGTCGATGCGCTTGGCCGTGTAGTCGTTGTCCATCGTCATCGCGTGTTGGCCGGCATCGATGACGGCGTGCGACTTGCCGGAAAACGCGTTGTCGCCTTCGATGTGCGCGGTAGTGTGGATCTTGATGGTCGCCTTGCCGCTGCAGGTCACGTCGTAACTCACGTCGCTGCCACGCCAGTCGAGGTTGGCGACGTGGCATTGCAGATCCTTGTTCCTGCTGGTGGCGCGCTGGATTGCAGCAGGATCGAACTTCCCGGCCGGCATGCACACGTCGTGTTCCATCGTGCGCGGACCCATCGCCGGCATGCCCGGCATGCTCATCGTCATGTGCATGGTCATGTGCATCAGCTTGCCATTGGCCGCGGCGGCCCACAGCGGCACCGCTATCATGGCGACCGCGCCCAGGCCTGCCGCAGCGACGAGCCAACGTTTGTCGTTTCGCATGACGCCACCCTCCCGTTCGGACGATACCCGCGTGAATCATACCGCTTCCACACGCGCTGCCTGGATCGGCCTCGCGATCCTGACCGTGGTGTGGAGCCTCAACTGGACGGTGATGAAAGTGGCGATGCGCGACGCCGGGCCGTTCACCTTCAGTGCGCAGCGTTACGTGATCGGCACCGTGGTCTTGTTCGCGCTGCTGGCGTTGCAACGGCGAAACCTGAAACCCACGCCCTGGCGCATGACGATCGCGATCGGCCTTTGCCAGACCTGCGCGTTCCAGGCCCTGGCGCAATGGGCCCTGGTGTCAGGCGGCGCCGGCAAGACCGCGCTGCTGGCGTACAGCATGCCGTTCTGGGTGGTGCCGCTGGCGTGGTGGTGGATTGGCGAGCGACCCAACTGGCAGCGCTGGGCCTGCATTGCGCTCGCCGCGGCGGGCTTCGCCTGCGTGGTGGAACCGTGGCGACCATTGGGCGCACCGCAGAGCATCGTGCTGGCGCTCAGCGCGGGACTGGCGTGGGCGATCGCGACGGTACTTTCCAAGCGCATGTTCCAGCGCCATCCCGACGTGACGCCACTGCGGCTGACCGCGTGGCAAATGCTGTTCGGCACGCTGGGGCTGTTGATCCTTGCGTTTGCAAGCCACGAGCGCAGCGTCAGCTGGACGGGCGAATACGTCGCCGCCCTGCTCTATAACGGGCTGCTCTCTTCCGGCGTGTGCTGGGCGCTGTGGGCGCTGGTGGTGCAGCGGCTCTCGGCCAACGTGGCGGGTTTGACCAGCCTCGCGATTCCGGTCGCGGGCGTGCTGTTCGCCTGGGCACTGTTGGCGGAACGGCCGTCGCTCGCGGAGTGGATCGGCATTGCCTTGATCGTCGCGGCGCTCGCGGCTTTGCAATTGCGCCGTCGCGTGCCAGCATAGGCGGCTGTCCGGCCCGCGCCGCACCACACCAGTCCCGAGGAACCCGCATGGCCCAAACGCCCCTGCCCAGTCCCGACGCCACCCGCCTTGCCGTGATCGGGCTTGGTTACGTGGGCCTGCCGCTCGCGGTCGGCTTCGGCCGCCAATTGCCGACGCTGGGTTTCGACGTCAACACGGCCCGCATCGATGAGCTGCGACAGCAGCGCGACCACACGCTGGAAACCACGGCGGCGGAGTTGACCAGTGCGACGCAACTGAAGTTCAGCCACGATCCCGGCGAACTCAAGACCTGCAACGTCTTCATCGTCACCGTGCCGACGCCGATCGACCGCGCCAAGCGCCCCGATCTCACGCCGCTGGAATCGGCCAGCCGCACCGTCGGCCGCGCGATCGGCCGTGGCGGCGTCGTGGTGTTCGAGTCCACCGTGTATCCCGGCGCCACCGAAGAAGTGTGCGTGCCGATCATCGAGCGCGAATCGGGCTTGAAGTTCAACCAGGATTTCTACGCCGGTTACAGCCCCGAGCGCATCAATCCGGGCGACAAGCAGCACCGCCTCGACACCATCATGAAAGTCACCTCGGGTTCGACGCCGGAGGTCGCCGACTTCGTCGATGCGCTGTACCGGCGCGTCGTCAGCGCCGGCACCCACAAGGCTTCCAGCATCAAGGTGGCGGAGGCCGCCAAGGTGATCGAGAACACCCAGCGTGACCTCAACATTGCCCTGATCAACGAGCTGGCCTTGATCTTCCACCGCATGGGCATCGACACGCTGGACGTGCTGGAAGCGGCCGGCACCAAGTGGAATTTCCTGCCGTTCCGGCCGGGCCTGGTCGGCGGCCACTGCATCGGCGTCGATCCGTACTACCTCACCCACAAGGCGCAGGAAATCGGCTACCACCCGGAAGTGATCCTGTCCGGCCGGCGCATCAACGACGGCATGGGCCGGCATGTAGCCGAACGCGTGATCCGGCTGATGCTGGAACGCCGCATCCACGTCGCCGGCGCGAAGGTGCTGGTGCTGGGGCTGACGTTCAAGGAAAACTGCCCCGACCTTCGCAACACCCGCGTCACCGATATCGTCGACGAGCTGAAGTCGTACCATGCCGACATCGACGTTTGGGATCCCTGGGTCGACGCGGCCGAGGCGCAACGCGAGTATGGCATCGAGCTGCTGCCGCAACCCGCGCCCGGCAGCTACGACGCGATCGTGCTGGCGGTGGCGCACCGGCAGTTCCGCGACCTGGGCGCGGAGGCATTGCGCGCGCTCGGCAAGCCCGGCTGCGTGTTGTTCGACGTGAAGGACGTGTTGCCGCGCGCAGCGGTCGATGACAGGCTTTAGAAAGAGTTTGGCCGTTGTTTTGTCGTCATTCCCGCGAAAGCGGGAACCCAGTGACTTTTGCAGACGCCTGGTGTTATCAGAGGCGCTGGGTTCCGGATATCGCTTCGCGATTCCGGAATGACGAGCAAAAAGGTGTGCTTCGCTGGAGCAGAGCTGCTGCGCCACCTACATACTGAGTCAGGGACAACAACATGCGCATCCTCGTCACCGGCACCGCCGGCTTCATCGGATCCACCTTGTCGCAGCGCCTGCTGGCGCGCGGCGATGAAGTGCTGGGTGTCGACGATCTCAATGATTACTACGACGTCAGCCTGAAGCAGGCACGGCTGGACCGGCTGCTGTCGCAAGCGGGCTTCCGTTTCGCCAGGCTCGGCATCGAGGAACGCGCACCGCTGGAACGCGCGTTCGCCGAGTTCCGCCCGCAGCGCGTGGTGAACCTCGCCGCCCAGGCCGGCGTGCGTTATTCGCTGGAAAACCCCTACGCCTACGTCGAATCCAACCTCGTCGGTTTCATCAACGTGCTCGAAGCGTGCCGGCACGGCAAGGTCGAACATCTGGTGTACGCATCATCGAGTTCGGTGTACGGCGCCAACCGCAAGCTGCCGTTTTCGGTGCAGGACCCGGTCGACCATCCGGTCAGCCTGTACGCCGCGACCAAGAAAGCCAACGAATTGATGGCGCACACCTACAGCCATCTTTACAGCCTGCCGACCACCGGCCTGCGCTTCTTCACCGTCTACGGCCCGTGGGGCCGACCGGACATGGCACTGTTCCTGTTCACGCGGAAGATCCTCGCGGGCGAGCCGATCGAGGTGTTCAACCACGGTCATCACAGCCGCGATTTCACCTACATCGACGACATCGTGGAAGGCGTGATCCGCACGCTCGACCGCGTGCCGGTGCCCGACCCCGATTACGACCCGATGCATCCGAATGCGGCCACCTCGGCGGCGCCGTATCGCGTCTACAACATCGGCAACAGCCAGCCGGTGCAGCTGTCGCGCTACATCGAAGTGCTGGAGGATTGCCTCGGGCGCAAGGCGGAACGCAAGCTGTTGCCGCTGCAGCCGGGCGACGTGCCGGATACCTCGGCGGATGTCACCGAACTCGCGCGTGACACCGGCTACCACCCGTCGACGCCGGTCGAAGTCGGCATCCGGCGCTTCGTCGATTGGTACCGCGATTTTTACAACGTTTGAAATCGTTGGTCGCGGCTGCCGCCGCTCCTTGTACGTTGGGAATCGCTGGTGGGCAGATACGATCACCAACGTTTTTGGGGAAGCCGTTCGCTCCTTGAGGCAGCTTGACTGACCCCGTCGGTAGAGCGGCTCCCCGCCCCATTCGACGAGCACGAAGAGTGTCCCGGGCCTTGTGAGCCAGCGTGACAAGGGTGTGCCGCGAGATGTGCGGGGTCGGGGAACCTGAAAACATCCTATCCGACCACGCGAGGTGAGTGCATGGAAGAGGTTCACGAAGAAGGTTGGTTGGCCTTGGACATCGGTGCGAAGTCGCACGCATGGGCCTGCGATCTCGATGGCCATGGCGAGGCGGGCACGGTGGACAACACGCCGGCCGAGCTGCACACGTTGTTGGCGGCCTGCACGGGCCGCGTGCGGCACTTGCGCGTGCTGGTGGAGGCCACCGGTGTGTACTACCTGGATGTGGCGCTGCTGGCCCATGCGTTGGGCGCCGCGGTCATGGTGGTCAATCCGCGCGTGGCGCACCACTTCGCGCAGGCGCTCAACCAGCGCAACAAGACTGACAAGCTGGACGCGAAGATGCTGCTGGAATGTTTGCGGCGCATGCCGTTCCGGGCTTGGCAGCCGCCCCGCGAGAGCTGGCTGCAGCTGCGTGATTACGGCCGCTTCCTGGTGCAGCTCACCGAAGCCGGCACGGCCGCCCGCAACCGCCTGCACGCGCTGTCCAGCACCCGGACCAGCCCCGCGTTCCTCATCACCGAGCTCAAACGCATGCTCGCCGGCAACGACCGGCGTATCGCGCGGGTGCGCGCCAAGGCCGTGGCCTTGATCCGCACCGACCCCTACCTGCAACAGCGCTTCGAGGCCCTGTGCACCATCCAGGGCGTGGCCGAGACCTCAGCGGTGTCCCTGCTCAGTGAACTGGTGACCCTGCCGCCCACCCTCAGCAGCCGCGCCTGCGTGTGCCACGCCGGCCTCGACCCACGCGTGTTCGAATCGGGAACCAGCGTCCACAAGGCCCCCCGCATCTCTCACCGTGGCAACAAATACCTGCGCCGCGCCCTGTTCCACCCGGCCCTGTCCGCCGCCACCCACGACCCCGGCGCCCACGCCTTCAAACAGCGCCTCATCGACCGCGGCAAGAAAAAGATGCAGGCCAACGTCGCCATCATGCGCAAGCTCCTGACCGCCGCCTGGGCCATCATGAAAGACCCGCAGCCTTACGACACCCACCGCCTGTATCCGACCCTCAAAAACGCTTGACTCGGAACAGAGTGTCTACCAGAGCATCACGATCGCGGCTGCCGCCGCTCCTGCCAGAAGCATGATCGCGGCTTCCGCCGCTCCTACGCTTGCTGTCATGTGAGCGCAGCT
>DASSRT010000234.1:0-11087 GCA_035701705.1 Rhodanobacteraceae bacterium | reverse complement strand
AAAAGCCCGCGCCATGCCGCACCGTTGGAGCGGCTGTAGGAGCGGCGGAAGCCGCGACCGATACGCCAAACCTCGCAAAACGCATCGCGCCTTCCGGCGCTCCTGCAAAAGCCCGCGCCATGCCGCACCGTTGGAGCGGCTGTAGGAGCGGCGGAAGCCGCGACCGATACGCCAAACCTCGCAAAACGCATCGCGCCTTCCGGCGCTCCTGCAAAAGCTCGCCCCTCGTGGCGCTGTAGGAGCGGCCGTAGGAGCGGCGGAAGCCGCGACCGATACGCAACATCCTCGCAACGCGCATCGCGCCTTCCGGCGCTCCTGCCCGACACCCGCTACGCGGTGCCACCGACCGTCATCGCCAACACCTTGGTCGTCGGCATGCCGACGCCGACCGGCACGCTCTGGCCTTCCTTGCCGCACACGCCGACACCTTCGTCCAAAGCGAGGTCGTTGCCAAGCATCGCCACGCGGGTCAGCACGTCGGGGCCGGAGCCGACCAGGGTCGCGCCCTTGACCGGCCGCGTGACCTTGCCGTGTTCGATCAAATACGCCTCGTTCGCCGAGAACACGAATTTGCCGTTGGTGATGTCGACCTGGCCGCCGCCGAAGTTGACCGCGTACAGGCCGCGCTCGACCGAGGCGATGATTTCCGCGGGATCGCGCTCACCGGCCAGCATGTAGGTGTTGGTCATGCGCGGCATCGGCAGGTGCGCGAAGGATTCACGCCGGCCGTTGCCGGTTGGCGCCGTACCCATCAGGCGTGCGTTGTGCTTGTCCTGCATGTAACCGACGAGGCGCCCGTTTTCGATCAAGGTGGTGCAATTCGTGGACGTGCCTTCGTCATCGACGCTGAGTGAACCACGCCGGCCCGGCAAGGTGCCATCATCGACCACGGTGACACCGTCCGCCGCGACCTTGTCGCCCATGCGCCCGGCGAATGCCGAGGTACCCTTGCGGTTGAAGTCGCCTTCCAGACCGTGGCCGATGGCTTCGTGCAGCAGCACGCCGGGCCAACCCGGCCCCAGCACCACGTCCATGGTTCCGGCCGGTGCCGCGACCGCATCGAGGTTCACCAGCGCCTGGCGCACGGCCTCGCGCGCCCATGCGTGCGCGCGACCCGAATCAATCAGCTCGCGATAACTGCAGCGGCCACCACCGCCGGAATAGCCGGATTCGCGGCGATCACCCGCTTCCGCGATCACCTGCACGTTGACCCGCGTCAACGGCCGCACGTCGGCCGCGAGCGTGCCGTCGGCGGCCGCCACCAGCACCGAATCATGCGTCGCATTCATGCTGACGATGACCTGCTTGATGCGCGGATCGAGGCTGCGCGCGAGCGCATCGAGTTCGCGCAGCAGCGCGATCTTCGCGGAATTGTCGAGTGCTTCGATCGGGTCATCGGCCGGGTACAGCGCGCGCGCGTTGCGCAGCGCCAGCGGCTTGCCGGCACCGTTCCCGGACTGCGCGATCGCACGCGCCGCACCGGCAGCTTCCAGCAGCTGCGGCAACACGATGTCGTCGGAATAGGCGAAGCCGGTTTTCTCGCCCGCGACCGCGCGCACGCCGACGCCCTGCTCGATCGAATGGCTGCCGTCGCGCACGATGCCGTCTTCGAGCACCCACGATTCGCTGCGCGAATGCTGGAAGTAAAGGTCGGCGGCGTCGATCGACGGCGCCATCACGCGCGCGAACACGCGCTCCAGATCGTTCATCGAGAGTCCGCCCGGCGCGAGCAGGTTGCGTTCGACGAGGGCGAGTGGGGAATCCATCGGGCGACAGTCCTTGGGTTTATCCCATCCAACGTAAGGGCGGACCCGCCGTTCCGCAAGCAGCGCTGCGATTATCGCGGCCTGCCCGCGGAACTCGCCGATGCCGGCGCGACCGGCACCGACGCAACCGGGGCAGGACTGGCAACGCTCGCCGACGGCGCGGGCAACGCACTTGCCGCAGGCGTTACCACGCTGGATGCCGGCGCTGGCGCGACGCTGGCTGCGCCGGCCGGCGCGGCCTCCAGCCCGTGCGGGTGCGGCGGCTCGACCGAGACGATCTTCGGTTTGTCCCAACTGCCGCTGACGAGGTAGGTGTTGTCGGCGGCATGGTTGATGCTCTTGCCGAGCAAGCCCTGCACCACCAGGCCTGCCGCCGCGCCGACCGGGCCGCCGATGGCCGCGCCGACGAGCGGCAGGGTCGCACCGAGGTGCGGCACCGCGGTCACTGTCAAATCGAAATCACGCGCACGGAACCCGACCCGGCCGTGCATGCTGATCTGCGCAGCAGGCGCCTTGATCTGCATGTCGTCGGTGAACGCGTTGCCGTCGGCAAACCGCAAGGTCGCGGTGGCGTGGTCGAACCCGAACCCCGACTTGAACACGTCGCCGAAATGCAACGCCAGCCGGCTCGGCAACTCGCGCACCGACAACAGGCCCAGCATCCTGCCGAATCCCGGCTGCACCGCAAGGATGCGTCCGTGTCCGATATCGAGCTTGACGGTACCGTCCATCCAGCCGAGCGAGAAATCCGACGGCGAGCCCGGCCAGGTGCCGTCGATGTGGATGTGGGTTTTCTGCCCGCCCGCGAGCAGGCCCTTGAAGCCGAACGCCGCCAGCGTGTCGCCGAAATCATGCGATGAAATGTCGGTGACGAAATGCGATGTGCTCGCAGCGGTGGTGCCGGTCCAGTCGCCGCTTGCCTTGATGGAAAAATCCTTGCCGGTGGACTCGAACTTCGCGATGTGCATCCCGGCCGGCGTGGGCGCGCTTTCAAAACTGGTCTTGCCGAGGTGCGCAGCGCCAAGCCGCAAGTCCGCCACGGCAACGTGCAGCGGCGGCACCGCGGATGGCGCGACGGGCGACGACGTCGGTGGCGGCGTTGGCATTGCCGTTGTCTTCGATGGCGGCGGCTCCGGCCAGTACAGATGTTGCAGGCTGGCGCTGATGCCGCGCGTCATCAGCGCGCTGGTCGACACCTGCACGGTGCCCTTTGCGGCGGCGCCGTCGAGCGTGATGGTGTCATCCTGCGCACCGGCTTCGAAGCCGATTTGCATGGCACCAAGGCGCGTCCCGAAGACCTCCGCATCGGCGGTCGTCACGTTCACGCTGCCGAGCTGCGGCATCGAACCGCCCTGCCCGCCGCTCAATGCCTGCCCGATCCAGCCGCTGACATCGAGGCTCGGCGTGTGTCCCGTCACCACCAAACCGCTGGCGGGCACCTGCACCGGCGGCGCGCTGCCGAGATTCACCGCCAGCGCGGTTGGCAGCTTGCGGGTTGGATCCGCGAGGCGTCCGCGCAATTGCAGCCGGTCACCGAGCGACACGCTCAAGGCCGCACCAGCGGGCGGCAATGGCAAACTCACTTTCAATGGCCATTGCGCCGCTGCGGGCTTGTCCAGCGGCGCCGGGAAATCCAGCGCGATGCCGGCCAGCCTCGATTGTACGGTGAGGATCGGCGTCACCGGCGCGGTCGCGGTCGCCGCCAGCACCTTCACGCCGATCCGGAACGGCGCGACGCCCTGCGCATGCGCGACCAGCGCATCGAGATCCGGAAAACCCTGCACCAGGGTCTGCGCCGACATGGTGGTGTCGAGCGACGCCTCGACCACGTCCTTCGGATCAGCGACGCCACTGGCGACCGCCAGCGACAGCGCTGCCGGCGAACCGCGGAACCCGGCGGCAAGTCCATCGGCGGTGAAGCCGCGACCGTTGATCAGCAACGGGCCGGTGACGTTCTTCAGCGCCAACTGCCACTTCGGCGCCGTCACGTCCGCCTTGGCGAGATCGACGCGTCCGCTGAGCGTGAAGGTCGCCGGGTCATCCAGCGGAATCGAGAGGTTGATGCCGAACTTGCCGGAGCCGCCCACCGTCAATCCGGCGAGCGCATCCTCTGCGTTCGCGCCAACCGGGCTGTGGCGGACGAAATCCAGCAAGGCGGCACCGCTGCCCTTGCCGTCGATATCGAGTCCGAGCACGCCGTGCGCCAGGTCCGGAATCGTGGCGACGGCATGCGTGACGTTCACGTCGCGCGCGCTGACGTGCCCGGCGGTGATCAACATGCGGTTGTTGACGAAGTCGACGTCGGCATCGATATCGGTTGCGCGCGGCCATTCATCGGCGAAGTTGAAGGTTGCATCCTTGACCTGCCCGGCTGCCTCGAACTTGCCCTCGTGGGCGAGGAACGGCCAGGCCGCCAGCGGGCCGCGCACCAGCACGCGCCCAGAGGTGACCTTGCCTGCAACCAGCGCATGATCGAGCCACGCAACCAGCTTCGGCGGCATCGAGCGGTACGGCCAGAAATAATCCGCATCGGGCACATCGGCGTGCTCGACCGCGGCGAACGCAGACAGGAATGGTGCGTGGCCCTTGCCCTGCCACGCGAGGTGCGCCTCGGCGTTGCCGGCAAGCGTGCCCATTTCGAAATGCAGCTGCGGGGTCGCGATGTTCCAGTCGTCATCGTCGCGCCAGGCCACGAAGGTGCCATCCAGCTTCGAGAACACGTACGGCTTGCGAAACACATCCGTCAACGCCACGGTCGCCGCCTGCGGCGGCAAGGTCAGCGACAACGCCTTGTTGTCGGCGCGGAACTCGGCTTGCGCCAGTTGCAGGCCCGGAATCTTGCCGGCCGCCGTGGCGCCAAGCGCCGACAAACGTGCGTTCACGTAGTACGCACCGCCTTCGTGCCATTGCACCGCGGCAGTGTCGATGCGCCCGTGCGGCTGCGCGTTGTGCACCCAGTCCGCAAGCGTGCGTGGCGCCTGCGGGGCCAATGCCAGCAAGGACAGCCACGGCGCGATGTCGACCGCTCGCGCCGCGCCGCTGACTTGCCACGCGCCGGCGTGCCCACGCAGCTGCGCAATCGCACCGCCCGCAGCATCAATGTCGGCCTTGGCTTCGCCCGGTCCGCGCCATGCGAAATCCCAGCCATCCGCCACGTGCGTCGCACCCAACACACCGGACAAGGAATCCACCGCGACCTTGCGCCCATCAGGCGCATTCACGGCAAGCCTGCGCAACGCGTAGCGCACCCGCGCGGAAGCGAGCTTGCCGTTCCGCCAGGCACCCCATAGTTCCACGTCGCCGTGGCCACTGGTGATCGCGTAGCCACGCAGATCCAGCCCGCGCGTCGCGGCCACGAAATCGAGATCGCGGGTCGCGAGATACAACTGGTAGTCCCGCGTCGCTGCATCCATGCGTCCGACGAAGGTGACCGCCTGGCGCGTGCCCTGCTGCCGAATGAAACCGCCGATCCG
The DNA here is from genome assembly GCA_035701705.1 of Rhodanobacteraceae bacterium. GTDB lineage: Bacteria > Pseudomonadota > Gammaproteobacteria > Xanthomonadales > Rhodanobacteraceae > 66-474. Next base: position 5,848 of record DASSRT010000234.1, on the reverse strand, counting down.
CATCGAGTCGCCGACGTTGACCGCGCGCAAGCGCGGCGCGAACAGCCGCCATGAATGCCCGGAGACTTCGTCGACGATGTCGACGCGCACGTCGCTCAGGTCGAGATCGACCGGCAACGATTGCAGCGATGCATGCGCCTGTCCTTGCGCATTGCCGAAGCCGTCGACGCGCCAGCCCGCGGCCGTGTGCACCACGCGCATTTCCACGCCGTTGACGCGCAACGTGATCCAGCGGTGCGCGGGCCGCAGCCACGCGCCGAAATCGAACTTGAGCGCAGCGTGCGGCAGGGTGATCGATTGGCCGCCGTTCGCGCCGGGGCCCAACGTCAGGTCAGTCACCGTCAGCAGCGGACCGGAGGGTTGCCACTCACTGCTGATCGCGGCGAACTTCACCGGACGATGCAGGCGGGCCGACAATTCCTTGGCGATGTAATCGGGATGGTGGGTCGCCCACGGCAGCACGGCCTGCACCAGGCCGACGAACACCGCCGCACCGATCAACACCACGCCGATCAGTGCGGTCAGCGCGAAGCGCAGTCGACGCAGGTGGCGGCGCCAGAGCTTCACGGCGCGGGCACCCTGCGCTCGCAACGGAGGCCGTGTCCCGGGTACCGGCTTTTACAACAACACGACATCGAACTGCTCCTGCGCGTACTGCTCATCCGGCTGGAAGCGGATCGACTTGCCGATGAAGGCTTCGAGTTCCTGCACCGCGGAAGATTCTTCTTCCAGCATGCGCGTGACCACGCGCGGCGACGCCAGCACCAGCAATTTTTCAGCCTCGAACTGGCGCACCGCGCGCGTGATCTCGCGGAGGATCTCGTAGCCGACGGTTTCGGCGGTCTTGACCATGCCGCGTCCGGAACAGGCCGGGCACGGCTCACACAGTTGCCGCGCGAGGCTCTCGGTGGTGCGCTTGCGGGTCATCTCCACGAGGCCCAGCGGCGACATTTCGTACACCGTGGTCTTGGCGTGGTCGCGGGCCAGGCCCTTTTCGAGCGTGCGCAGCACCTGGCGCTTGTGCTCGTCATCCTGCATGTCGATGAAGTCGATGATGATGATGCCGCCGAGGTTGCGCAGGCGCAGTTGCCGTGCTGCCGATTGCGCCGCCTCGAGGTTGGTGCGGAACGCGGTCTCCTCGAGGTTGCGGGTACCGAGGTAGGCGCCGGTGTTGACGTCGACCGTCGTCATCGCCTCGGTCTGGTCGATCACGAGGTAACCGCCGGATTTCAGCGGCACGTCCTTGCGCAGCGCCTTCTGGATCTCCTCCTCGACGCCGTACAGCTCGAAGATCGGCCGCTCGCCGGGATAGTGTTCGACGCGCCCGGCCAGCTCCGGCATGAACTGCCGCGCGAAGTCGAGGGTGCGTTCCCAGGTCTCGCGCGAATCGACGCGCACCTTCTCGATGTCGTCGTGCATCAAGTCGCGCAACACCCGCAGTGGCAGCGGCGGTTCCTCGTACACGCGCATCCCGGGCTTGGCCTGCGCGATCGCCGCGGAGACCGACTGCCACACGCGGGTGACGTAGGCGACGTCTTCGGCCAGCACGCTGGCGTCCAGTCCTTCGGCGTTGGTGCGCGCGATCAGGCCGAAGCGGCTGCCTTCGACCAGCCCCGCCAGCACCCCACGCAAGCGCTCGCGTTCGGCCTCGTCCTCGATGCGCACCGACACGCCCAGCGTGGCGCTGTCGGCCAGCAGCACCAGGTAACGCGAGGGAATCGACAGGTGCGTGGAGAGCCGCGCGCCCTTGCTGCCGATCGGATCCTTGATCACCTGCACGATGATGCGCTGGCCTTCGTGCACCATCTCGGTGATAAGTGGAACAGTCACCGGCGATGATGCATCGCGGTCGGCGGGTTCGCCCTCGACACTCGGGCGCGCCATGTCCGCCGCGTGCAGGAAGGCGCTGCGTTCCAGCCCGATGTCGACGAACGCAGCCTGCATGCCGGTCATCACCCGCCGCACCTGTCCGCAATAAATATTGCCGACGTAACCGCGGTGGCCGCTGCGCTCGACGTGCACTTCCTGCAGCATGCCGTTTTCGACCACGCCAACGCGGGCTTCACGCGGAGTGACGTTGATCAGGATTTCTTCGGTCATGCGCCGGACGTCGTGCGGTTCGGAAGCCCTCTTATAGCCCGCCACGGCTGAACCTGTCGATGCAGGAAGCACCCGGCCCGAATGCGCTCAGACGGCCATTCCGGCCCGTCGCAACAGGCTCGCGGTCTCGAACAGCGGCAGCCCCATCACCCCCGAATAGCTGCCGGCGAGATGCCGTATGAAGGCCGCCGCGCGGCCCTGGATCGCGTAGGCCCCGGCCTTGCCGAGCGGCTCGCCCGTGGCCACGTAGCGGTCGATCTCGGCATCGGCAAGCATCGCGAACGTGACCTGCGACTCGCACGCCAGCACGTCGAGCTTGCCCTGCGCCGCGCAGCACACCACCGACACCACCGTATGCACGCGCCCGGACAACACGTGCAGCATGGCCGCGGCATCGGCGGCGTCGGCAGGCTTGCCGAACACGCGGTTTGCCAGCACCACCTCGGTATCGGCGCCCAGCACCACGGCCTGCGGATCCCGCAGCAGCATGGCGTGCACGCCTGCGCGCGCCTTGTCACAAGCCACGCGCTCGACGTAGGCACGCGGCGCCTCGCCCGAACGGCGCGCCTCGGGCACGTCGATGTCGACGACTTCGAACTCGACCCCGAGCTGCTTCAGCAACTCGCGCCGGCGCGGGGATTGGGAGGCCAAATACAGCATGGCGCCAGCATAGCGCGGAGTCGCCTGCGCCGATCTCACGCCGCCGTGGCGGTCGCGGCCGTGCCCTCGGCTGCAGGAGGCACCAGCGCGATCACCGTCCAGCCGTTGCGGGGTTCGGTCTTGCGGCTGTTGTTGACGACGCGCAAGCGTCCGCCCGGCTCGATCGCGAACAACAGCACGCTGCCGACGCCGTGCTGGGCAACGAAATCGGGCCACTCGAACGCGTCCGTCAAGGCGTTGGTCTTGATGCGCCAGCCGGCATCCAGCAACTCGCTGAAACGCGTATGCGTCATCTCGCCGCCGAACAACGCCTTGGCCCGCAGGCTGCCGGCAAACGCGGAACGGTCGTTGGCGTCGGCCGGTGCCAGCACGCGCAACCGGTACACGCGCTCGCGGCCGAACTCCTGCCGGTAGTGCATGCACGCCAGTGAATTCAGTTCGCGCCGCGTGGACACCGCCAGCAACCTGCCGATGCCGGTGAGGTCCAGGTTCAACGCGGCGTGCTGCGAAGTTGGATTGCCATAGAACGTCGACAATCCCGCCATGCGTGCGGCGCTGATGCCGCCCCAGTCATCGTCGGCCAGCACCACCTGGAACTTCTGGTCCGCCAGCGCCTTGCCGAGGCCCCGCGCGACCTGGTCGGAACCGAAAATCAGCAGGCCATCCGGGTCCGGCGCGGCCACCCGCAGCCAGCGCGCCAACGGCCGCGCCGTGGCGCTTTGCAACACCACGGTGGCGATGATCAGGATGAATACCAGCGGCACCAGCGCTTCCGCCCCCGGCATCCCCAGCGACGCCAGCTTGATCGCGAACAACGACGATACGGAAGCCGCCACCACGCCGCGCGGCGACACATAACCCAGCAGCGCGCGTTCGCGCCAACTCAGCGAGCTGCCGAGCGTCGCGGCAAGGATCGACAACGGGCGGATCAGGAATTGCGCGACCAGGAAAATCAGGATGCCCGCCAGCAGCATTCCCGGCGGCAGCGGCCAATGCAGTCGCGCCGCCAGCACCACGAACAGCATCGACACCAGCAGCGTGGACAAGTGTTCCTTGAAGTCCATGATGTGGTCGATGTGGATGTGCTTCAGGTTGCCGAGCACGATGCCCATGATCGTCACCGTCACCAGCCCCGACTCGTGCGCGAAGTGGTTGGCCAGGGTGAACGCGCCCAGCACCGCGATCAGCGTACCGTAGGCCTGCAGGTACTCGGGGATCATCTGGCGATACAGCAGGAACCCCAGCGCCAATGCCATGCCGAGGCCAAGCCCGGCGCCGATGCCGACGGTCGCGCCGAACACCGCCAACGAATGGCCCTGCTGGTGCGACAGGATCGCCTCGAACACCAGCACCGCGAACAACGCGCCGAGCGGATCGAGGATGATGCCCTCCCAACGCAACGCGCTGGCGATGCGCGCGGTGGGCCGCAGCGTGCGCAACATCGGCGTGATGACCGTCGGGCCGGTGACGCACGTCAAGGCGCCGAACAGGAACGCGATTTCCCAGCGCACCCCGGCAATCCAGTGCGCCGCAGCCGCCAGCATCACGAGCGCCAACACCGCGCCGTAGCTGACCATCCCGCGCACCGCCTTGGCGATGCCGCGCAGTTCGGAGAACCGCAGCGTCATGCTGCCTTCGAACAGGATCAGCGCGACCGCCAGCGACACCACCGGGAACAGGAAACTCCCCAGCACCTTGTCGGGATCAAACCACCCCGTCGCCGGCCCCAGCGCAATGCCGATCAGCAACAGGAACAGGATCGCCGGCAGCCGCATGCGCCACGCCAGCCACTGCGCGAGAAATCCCACCACCAGCAACAATGTGAGCACCGCGCCCAGCTCGATCGCCATGCCGCCTCGCTTCCGTCGGGTCGCCGACCGATGGTAACGGCATCGTGACGGTCTGCATCAACCCCGGTGGACATTGCGGCTCAACGCGCAGTTTGTGCAGTGCACCTTCTGTTGCATGTAACGCATGCATCGATTAAACTGACGTTGCATGTAACCGACTTGAAAAGAATCAACGATGGCTACAGGAGTCAATCAGCGCGTTCAAAGGCACCGCACCAAGCTGCGGCGGGCTGGTTTGCGCCCCGTGCAAATCTGGGTGCCTGATACGCGGAGGCCAGGCTTTGCCAAGGAGTGTCGGCGGCAGTGCCTCGCCGCTGCCCGCGCGGATGCGCGCGATACGGACACCCAGCGTTCCATGGATGCGGCTCTGGCCGACGTCGAGGGCTGGACCGCGTGAAACGTGGCGACGTGGTTACAGTCGTCCTGCAGGGCGATTTTGGCAAGCCACGGCCGGCGTTGGTCATCCAGGCTGACGCCTACGGCGCCCATACCAGCGTGACCGTTCTGCCAATTACCAGCACGCAGGTAAATGCACCCCTGCTGCGCGTGGCCCTGGCCCCCAGTGCCGACAACGGCCTGACGCGGCCCTCACAAGTCATGGTCGACAAAACCATGACCATACGCCGTGACCGCCTTGGCAAGATCATCGGGCAGGTCTCCCCGGATGATCTACTGGAGATCGACCGCTGCCTCGCGGTATTTCTTGGCATCGCACACTGATGGCCGTGCACTGGCGCCCGAGGCCACAAGTGCCCATGGCTTGCTGATGAACAGCACCGACGACGGAAACTGCGCCGGGCGTCTCGCTTTGAAGGCTGCCGTGCGACCGTAACCCGTAGCCATGGCGGTCGCCGGCGCCGAAGGTTCCCTCATCGACCCGATGCTGTCGTTGGCGAACGTCTGCTTTCGAGATGCCCGTTTCGGAGCAAACCCAAACAACCCGCTGCCACCAGCCGCGGTAACTAGCCAATTGGCACCAAACGTTTGAAGTAACCGGCGCAAACCCGCGTAGCGGGATTTGCGTCCGGTTGACTGAATAGTTAGATGACAACATCCGAAATGTAGAGCTTTACGACTCTTGCGTCTTGAAAAAGTGCCTTTGCCTTGACGACAACAGGATCACCGGCATCCATAGCGGACGAATACGGATTCTTGCTGGTTTCCAAGAGTGGGTCGGTAATCCCCCCACAGATTAGCTGACGCCAGAAGTGGAATTTTCTCGTACCCTTTCCCGAGGA
>DASSRT010000233.1:0-2906 GCA_035701705.1 Rhodanobacteraceae bacterium | reverse complement strand
GGCAGCCAGTTGCGCAGCGACATCGCCTGCACCGTGTTCCTTGCCGACCCGGACAGCTACGACGGCGGCGAGCTGATCGTCGATGACACCTACGGCGAACACGAGGTGAAATTGCCGGCCGGCGACGCGATCGTGTATCCGGCATCGAGCCTGCACCGGGTCGAACCGGTGACCCGCGGCGCGCGCGTCGCGGCATTCTTCTGGATCCAGAGCCTGGTTCGCGACGAAGCCCAGCGGCGCACCCTGTTGCAGCTGGATGGCGCGATCCGGTGCCTGACCGGCGATGGCGCCGACGCCGACGCGATCAAACAACTCACGGGCGTCTATCACAACCTGTTGCGGCAGTGGTCCGAGACGTAAGTATTGCGATCATCCCTGATCGCTGCCTCGCCAACATCTGCATCGCCCTGCGCTCGCCACTTCGTGAAGACCAGAACGGCCTTCCGTGGCCTGGCTTTCCACCAAAGCAGGCACACACCACTCGGCACGCGACGTTGTGACGCGCGATAATACGCAACCCCGTCGCACTCGAAGCCGCAATGGACTACTCCCCCGGTCAACGCTGGATCTCCGAAGCGGAACCGGAACTTGGCCTTGGTACCGTGCTGCGCTGTGACGCACGCGCCGTGCAGATGCTGTTCGCGAAGTCGGGCGTGGTGCGCAACTACGCGGCCAACGGCGCTCCCCTCGCTCGCGCCGCTTTCCGCGTCGGACAACGCGTCACCGGGCACGGCGTGGCCTTCGTGATCGAGCGCATCGACCTGCGCGACGGCTTGCTGGTGTACTCCGGCGAGCGGCGCGAATTGACCGAAGGCCAGCTCGATGACGAGCAGTCGCTGTCGCACGCCGATGCGCGGCTGATCTCGGCGCGCATCGACAAGCCGCACCATTACGAATTGCGCAAGCAAGTCCTGTTCGCGCGCGCGGCGGCGCGCCGTTCCGCCGCATGGGGCATCCTCTCCGCGCGCGTCAACCTGCTGCCGCACCAGCTCGGCGTGGTGGCGGCTTGCATGGAGCGCGAGCACCCACGCGCCCTGCTCGCCGACGAAGCCGGGCTCGGCAAGACCATCGAGGCCGGCATGCTGATCGCGCGCATGCTGGCCGCTGGCCGCGCCACCCGCGTGCTGATCGTGCTGCCGGACGCCCTCACCGTGCAATGGTTCGTCGAGATGCGGCGGCGCTTTCAGCTCGCCTTTGCGATCGTCGACGAAGAACGCTGCACCGCCATCGAAGCCGCCGACCCCGAGCACAATCCGTTCGAGGATGAACAACTGGCGATCGCCTCGCTGTCATGGCTGGTGCAATCGCCGCGCCGGCAGCGCCAATGCATCGATGCCGGCTGGGACATGCTGGTGGTCGACGAGGCCCACCATCTCGAATGGGAACCCGGCGCCGCCAGTCCCGGCTACACGGTCGTCGAGGAATTGGCGCAATCCACGCCGAGCCTGATCCTGCTGACCGCCACGCCCGAACAACTCGGGCGGCGCGGCCATTTCGCACGCCTGCGGCTGCTCGATCCCGCACGTTTCCACGATCTCGACACCTACCTCGAACAATCCGCGAAATACGCCGAGCTCTCCCCCATCGCCGATGCGATCGCGACGCGCGCGCCATTGACCACCGACGCACTCGCGAACCTGCGCGCACGCTTTCCGCACGACCCGGCCCTGCATGCCCTCATCGACGCCTACCCGGAACGAGCGGATGCCCTGCTCACGGCGCTGATCGACCGCCACGGTACCGGCCGGGTGATGTACCGCAACCATCGCGCGGCTGTCGGCGGCTTTCCGGGTCGGCAACTGGCCGCCGACACTGTCACGGCGCCCATCCCATCCACGGACGCCCGCCAACACCTGCTGGCGGAGTTCAACGGCGACGCGGGTGACGCAGCCGCAGCAGAGCGCGCGCTGGCCTACGCCGACGATCCGCGCATCGCCTGGCTCGCCGGACTACTGGCGGCGCATGCCGAAGACAAGTTCCTGTTGATCGCCACGACCCGCAACAAGGTCGAGGCAATCGAGGCCGCCTTGCGCACCCGCACCGGCGCGACCTTCGCCGGCTTCCACGAAGGCATGACCCTGCTGCAACGCGACCGTGCCGCCGCGTGGTTTGCGCGACCGGATGGCGCCCGCTTGCTGCTTTGCTCGGAACTCGGGTCGGAGGGTCGCAACTTCCAGTTCGCGCACCGGCTGGTGCTGTGGGACCTGCCGCTCGACCCCGACCTGATCGAGCAGCGCATCGGCCGACTCGACCGCCTCGGGCAGACGCGGCAGGTCGAGCTGCACGTGCCGCTGCTTGTCGGCACCGCGCAGGAAGCCTTGGCGCGCTGGCACGCCGATGGCACGCGGGTGCTGCGCGAATGCCCCGCGGATGGCCGCGAGCTGCTGCGCCGCTTCGGTGAATCCATCGCCAACGTTGCACGCGCCCACGCTGCTGGCGGCGAATCCGACGACGCCGAACTCGACAGCCTCGTCGCCACTACCGCCGACGTGCACGCGGAGTTGTCACGTGCCGTCGCGGATGGCCGCGACCGCCTGCTTGAACTTGCGGCCAACCACCACGGCGGCACCGCGCTGCTCGACGCCATGCGTGCCGGCGACCACGACGCGGCGGCGCATGAACTGATCCAGCAGTGTTTCGAGCCGTTCGGCATCCAGGCCGAAGACATGGACGACGGCAGCCTGCTGTTGAACCCGGAATGGCTGGCCACCGATGCGTTGCCCGGCTTCGCCGACGGCCCGCGCCGGATCACCTTCGACCGTGCACTGGCGCTGGCGCGCGAGGATCTGGAACTGCTGCGCATGGACCACCCACTGGCCGCGGGCGCCGTCGACCTGCTGCTCGCGGGCGAGCACGGCAATGCGGTATTCCTGGTCGATCCGGCGCTCCCGGCACGCAGCGTATTG
>DASSRT010000232.1:0-4397 GCA_035701705.1 Rhodanobacteraceae bacterium | reverse complement strand
ACCGACTCCGGCAGTTCGAACAGCAGCCCGTCGGAAAACCTGATCCAGCGCCTGATGAAACCGATGTCCTCGACGACCAAGGGCAGCGTCACCGTCGAAGGCAAGACAATCAACTACGAGGCGGTCGCCGGCACCCTGGTGATCAACGGCACCGGCGCGGACGAAACCACGCCGCAAGTGGCGATGGGTTATTTCGCGTACTTCAAACAGGGCGCCGACGCCTCCAAGCGCCCCATCACCTTCATCTACAACGGCGGCCCCGGTTCCTCGACGGTGTGGCTGCACATGGGTGCGTGGGGTCCGAAACGCGTCGTCACCAGCGATGACACGCATACGCCGGCCGCGCCGTACAAGCTGGTCGACAACGAATACAGCCTGCTCGACGCCAGCGACCTGGTGTTCATCGATATGCCGGGCACCGGCTTCGGCCGCCTGCTGCCGCAGGGCAAGGACGCCGCCGCGATCGCCAAGGATCGCTCGGACCTCGCCAAGAAAATCTGGGGCGTCGACGGCGATGCGCATGCATTCTCGCGCTTCATCACCCAGTTCCTGTCCAGGTACGGCCGCTGGAACTCGCCCAAGTACCTGTTCGGCGAAAGCTACGGCACCACGCGCTCCGCGGTGCTTTCCGGCATCCTGCAGGAACAGGACAACGTCGACCTGAATGGCGTGATCCTGCTGTCGCAGATCCTCAACTTCGATACCAGCGTGGACGGCGCGGGCGACAACCCCGGCATCGACCTGCCCTACATCCTGGCGTTGCCGACCTATGCCGCCACCGCGTGGTACCACCACAAGTTGCCGAAGTACGACAACGGCAAGCTGGGACCGTTGCTGCAGGCATCCATCGAATTCGCCAAGGGTGAATATCGCGACGCGCTGTACGCCGGCTCCACCTTGAGCGAAGCCAAGAAGCGCGAGGTCGCCGAGAAACTGCATGACTTCACCGGCCTGCCCGTGGCTTATCTGATGCGTGCCGACCTGCGTGTCGACGGCGGCATGTTCGAGCACGAACTGCAGATCGGCAGCGACACCGCCACCGGCCGCCTCGACACACGTTTCTCCGGCCCCGTCATGGATCCGATGAGCAAGGAGAGCTACTACGACCCGCAGTCGGCGGCGATCAGCTCGGCTTATGTATCGGCCTTCAACAACTATGTGCGCAAGGACCTGAAGTTCGGCGACAACATGAAGTACCGTCCCGACGTGTACAGCGCCAGCGACTTCGACTGGAGCATGAAGCACCGCGCGCCCGGCTCGCGCTACCCGCGCGAAGGCACGCTGAACGTGATGAGCGACCTCGCAGCCGCGATGAAGTACAACCCGGACATGAAGGTGATGGTGAACGGCGGCTTCTACGACCTCGCCACCCCGTTCTACGCGGCCATCTACGAGGACGAACACCTGCCGCTCACCCCGCAGGTGCGCAACAACATCAGCTACTACTTTTACCCGTCCGGGCACATGGTGTACGCGCACATCCCGTCGCTGAAGGCGCTGCATGACAACGTTGCGCACTTCATCGATTCGACCGACAACCAGGGCGACGCCGGCAAGTAGGTTCCCGCGCCCATCGCGGTCCATGACCGGCGCCACGCAAGTGGCGCCGGTTTTCGTTTCAATCCATCTCGATCACTCGCGCTCGAAGCGCGCGATGTCGTCCAGTGCGGCCTGCGCGCGGGTGACGCTTCGGCCAGCGCTTTCATCCTCGACCCGCTGCCCGTGGCCCAAGCGCCGCATCGCCCACACCACGACGCCAATCGCCAGCATTCCGATGACGCTGCTGGCCAGCGCCCAAGCCAGAAAGCCACCGAGCGCAGGGTGGACACCAATCGCGGCAAGCGCAGCCCATGCCACCGGAATCCACACGAAGCAGCAGGCGACGAAGTTGATGGGTGTTTCCACGCTCACACGGAACGCACGCAACTTCGCCAGCGACCGCTGCACGTCCAGCACCGGCGCGGCGAAATCGATGGCTTGCACCAAGTACAAGTTGCGCGCCGCAAAGCCGATCAGCAGCAACCCATAAGCGTGGACCACCAGGCCGCAAACCAGCACGCCGATCTGGCCGACTTGCGTTGCCCACAACCCAGCTCCCCAGACCGACAGCACGACGCCCAGCGCAAGCTGCAACAGCTGCCCCCAGAACAAGGGGCGCAACGCAGCGCGCACCTTGCCCAAGCGGTTCTCGCGAAAGCCGATGCCGAGCAGCGCCTCCATGCCATCCTGGCGCAATTCCATCTCCGACCACGCGCGTTTCAGCTCATCGATGTCCATGGTTTGCTCCTTCGGTTGCCGCGGCGGCCATCTGGCCGCGCAGTTTGTTCTTGATGCGGTTGAGCTTGGTCGCCACGTTGGTTTCGCTGATGCCGAGGACGTCGGCGATCTCGGCATAGCTGCGGTCTTCGAGGTACAGCAGCACCAGCGCGCGATTGAGCGGATCGAGGCCGCTGATGAACGCATGCAAGCCCGCGCTGCGTTGCTCGCGCTGCATGGCTTCGTCGTGTGGCGCACCGCCGTCGGCCACGCCGTGCAGTTGCGCGTCATCCAACGGTTGCACGAACTCCGCACCAGACCTGCGGACGTCACGCACATGCGAAATGGCCACGTTCAGCGCCACCCGGTACATCCAGGTCGAGAATTTCGCGCGCGCCGCGTCGAATGACTTGAACGAGCGCCACAATTGCGCGGCGATGTCCTGCGCCAGGTCCTCGCGATCGTGCGGGTTGCGCGCATACACCGCGGCGATCTTGAACACGATCCGCTGGTGCTCCCGCAGCAAGGCTTCGAAGCGCCGTTGTCGTTCCCCGTCCGCCATCTTCCGCAATCCGATCCGTTTTCCCATGATTCGCGGGCGCGCCGAAAAAGTCACAGGCAGCCTCGCACCGCCACTCGACTACAATGCCCGAACCCACGGAGCGTCGCCGCGTCCATGCCCAGCCTGCACATCAAGCGCTACGTATTGACCGGCCTGCTGGCCGTGATTCCGGTGTGGGTCACCTGGGTGGTGTTCAAGTTCGTGTTCACCCTGCTGGCCGGCGCCGGCGCACCGCTGGTGACCGGCATCATCGGGCTGATCGGTCTCGGTTCCCCCGAAGCGGCACACGCGCTGCAGCGCGACTGGATCATCTCGATCCTCGCCTTCGTGCTGACGGTCGTGGTGCTGTACGTGCTCGGCTGGTTGTCGACCCGGGTGTTCGGGCGGCGCATCTTGAGCGCCTTCGACAGCCTGCTCTCGCGGATTCCGCTGGTGCACACGATCTACGGCGGCGTCAAGAAACTGATGACCTTGATGCGCAACAAGCCGGGCGGCACGCAGCGCGTGGTGCTGATCGACTTCCCCTCGCCGCAATTGAAGTCGATCGGCTTCGTCACCCGTACCTTCACCGACGCCAGCGGCCGCGAAATCGCCGCCGTCTACGTGCCGACCACGCCCAACCCGACCGGCGGCTATCTCGAATTGGTGCCGACCGATCGCCTGGTCATGACCGACTGGAGCATGGACCAGGCCATGGCCTTCATCGTCTCGGGCGGCGCGGTCGGCCCCGAAAAGCTGCCGGACATCGAGCCAGCGCCGGCGACACGCATCGCGCAACCGGATCTCGCAACCCGGTGACGGCGCCTGCGGCCAGCGACGTTCCGGACACCGCGCGCTGTTTCCTCGCGCTGCTGCCGGACGCGGCCAGCCGCGAGACCCTGTCGGCATTGCGCGAAACGCATGCAGGTACCGCCGCCAACGCGCGCGGCTTGCGCTGGGTCGATGCATCCTCATTACACCTCACCCTGCGCTTCCTCGGCGACACCACGACCGCGCAGGCCGAGTACCTGAAGCACATGCTGCCAACCCTGGCGTGCGACCTTCCGAAAATCCCCAGTCGTCGCTGCGCGATCTGGCCCAACCGCGCACGCCCGCGCGTGCTGGTGCTGGAACTCGATGCGCCGGCTGAGTTGCAGACGCTCGCGCAAGCCAGCGAGGCGTTGGCGCGCAAGTGCGGCTTCGAACCGGATTCGCGGGCCTTCAAGGCACACCTCACCCTCGCCCGGCTGCGGCCCGGCTGCGCGCTGGGGAGTTCGGGCGTGCCGCCCGTGCAATTGACGTTCGACACCCTGGCCTTGATGGCCAGCGACCTGCGCGCGACCGGCGCACGTTACCGCAGCCTCGCCCGCATCCCGTTGCCGGTGCCGGCTTGAAGCGCCGTTCAGCGAAATCCGTTACACTACGCGCCGTTTGACGCGCCGCACCCCGAACTTCCCTCGCGGATCAGCATGATCGAAACGCCGCCTCGGCCTCGATCGCTGTCCCCTGCCACTCGCACGTCGCGCATACCCGGCAGCGCATCCGCGCCTGCCGCAAAATGGTTGCACTTGCTCGCAGCGCGGTTCTTGGGAACGCTCCG
>DASSRT010000231.1:0-5186 GCA_035701705.1 Rhodanobacteraceae bacterium | reverse complement strand
GAGCACGCCGAGGCCGCGGACTTCCAGCAGGTCGCGCAGGATCTCCGGGCAGGTGCCGTCGACCACGTCGGGCGCGATCAGGGTGAATTCGGGGGCATCGTCCGCGACCAGCCGGTGGCCGCGGGTGATCAGTTCCAGCGCCAGTTCGCTCTTGCCGCTGCCGGGCGTGCCGGTGATCAGCACGCCGATCGAATGCACCTCCATGAACACGCCGTGCAGGGTTACCTGCGGCGCCAGCGCGCGCGCCAGTTTGTATTGCAGGTAGGTCAGCAGGTCGTGTCCGCGGCGCGAACTCACCCACAGCGGCGTGCCGGTTTCCTCGGCGGCATCACGCAGGTCGGCGGGGACCGCCTGATCCTTGGTGACGATCAGCGCGATCGGCTGGTGCGCGAAGATCTTCTGCACCGTTTCCCAGCGCTGGCGTGCGTCGAGTCCGTCGAGGTAGTTGAGCTCCTCGCCGCCGACGATCTGCAGCTTGTTCGGATAGATGATGTTGAGATAGCCGACCTCGGACGGGCGCCGCGGTCCGGCGCTGCCTTGTTGCAGCGCGCGCTCGGCGCCGGCCTGGCCCGCCACCCAGCGCAAGGCCATGCGTTCGCGGATGTCGTCGAAGAGTTCGCGCGCGCTGAGTCGGTTCACGTCTCGTCCCCGCCTGCGAACATTGCAGGCAGGGACATTCTGCCAGTGTCCGAGCGAGCTTGGCGAATCAGGGTCGCTGTAGAACCGTCGCGAGCGAAGGCAGATTGCGTGACGCCGGCGCGCAGCAAGCGGAGCGTACACGCCAGTACGTGAGCATTGCGAGCACCGCCGGCGCGCAAGCTGCCGAGCGCAGCAGGTTATTCAGCGATCCTCACGCCAGGTCGCGAATGTCGTCGCGCCCATGCGTCCGCCGCTTGTCCTTGTGCCGGCGTACCTGTGCGTCGAGCTTGTCGAACAGCGCGTCGATGGCGGCGTACATGTCGTTGTGGACCGCGTCCGCATGCAGAACCTTGCCGGCCGCGGCCAGGGTGGCCTCGGCACGGTGAGCCAATTTGTTCTTTTCCACCTCCAGCACCACGTTGAGTGAAGTCAGGTTGTCAAACCGTCGCACCAGGCGTTCGCGTCGGATATCGACGTAATCGCGCAGCGCCGGAGTGATTTCGATCTGGTGACCGCTGACCTGGATTTGCATGATTGACTCCTCAGCATCAGGTGGTGGTGTGTGCCCGGGATGCCCGGGCTGGCGCCGTGTCGACGCCATGGTTGGAAAGTTTCGCCTGTCCTCCTTTTTCGATTGCCCCTTGCGGGGAAAGTTGCATCAAGCGTGCCTGATCGTACGTAAAGCTTGTGTTCGTCTCAGCGTGCGCGCAGTCGCTCGCTCGAGCTTGCGATGCGCATCTGCTCGCGGTACTTCGCCACCGTGCGGCGGGCGACCCGGATGCCGTGCTGGTTCAGTTGCGCGGTAAGCGCCTGGTCCGAGAGCGGCTTGCGGGGATCTTCTTCGTCCACGAGTTTCTTGATGAGGGCCTGGATCGCCGTGGCCGAAGCGCTGCCGCCGTCTTCGGTGGCGACGCCTGACGAAAAGAACTGCTTGAACTCAAGGGTGCCGCGGGGCGTGTGCAGGTACTTGCGGGTGGTGACGCGCGAGATCGTGGATTCGTGCATGCCGAGTTCTTCGGCCAGTTCGCGCATCACCAGCGGCTTCATCGCTTCGGGGCCGTAATCGAGGAAGGCGCTTTGCGCCCGCACGATGGCCTGCGCGACCCGGAACAGCGTGTCGGCGCGCGACTGCAGGCTCTTCATCAGCCAGCGCGCTTCCTGCAACTGGCCGCGCAGCCATGCGGCATCGCCGCGGCGTGCGCGCGCGATCAGGTCGCAATAGTGGCGGTTGATGGCCAGCCGTGGCTGACAGTCGGGCGACAACGAGACGCGCCAGCGGCCACCGACCTTCACGGCGTAGGCGTCGGGCGAAACGTACTCGGCGGGCGTCGGATCGAACGCGGCGGCGGGGTGCGGATTGAGCGTGCGGATCAAGGCCGCGGCCTCGGCGATCGCGCCCTCCTGCACGTTCAGCTTGCGCGCCAGCCTGGCGAAGTCGCGGCGCGCCAGCAAATCAAGCTCGCCGGCCACGATGGCGCGTGCCAGCTGGCGGCCGGCGGTCGCGGCCGGCAGTTGTTCCAGCTGCACGCCGAGGCAATCGCCAAGGTCAAGGCTCGCCACGCCGGTCGGGTCAAAGCGCTGGATGCGCATCCGTACCACGTCGGCTTCATCCTTGTGCACCGGTGGGTCGAGGGATGCCAGCGCCGCCAACACGGATTCGAAGCCGTCGCGCAGGTAGCCGTCATCATCGAGCGCATCGATGATCGCGAGCGCAATCGTGAGTTCGCGGTCGGAATAGCCGTTGACGTTGGCCTGCGCCAGCAGGTGGGCGCGCAGACCCACCGGCGCCGCGTCCTGTGCTTCGATGTTGTCGTCATCGTCAGGGCGGCTGGATTTCGCCCAGTCCTGCACCTGTGGTGAATTTTCGTCCCAGTGCTCGCTGTCCTGGTCGCTCCCGAAATCGTCGTCGTTGCCGGTGCGCTCGTCGGCAGGGCCGTCGTCCGCAGCGGCGTCGGGCGCGTCGTAGTCGCCCTCCATGCCGTCGAGTTCGATCAGTGGATTGGCTTCGGCGAGTTCGCGCAGTTCGACCTGCAGTTCCAGTTGCGACAATTGCAACAGCCGGATGGCTTGCTGCAGTTGCGGCGTCAACGACAACTGCTGGGCGTGGCGGAGCTGGAGGCCTGGCTTCATGGCGACTTTCGTGGACCGTCGCCTGCATCCTATACCGCACGCCGCGCCGTGGGTAGCCCGTCGGCACGCATTTTGCTTGCGGCGCCGTTACGCGCTGCCGCGCGCCGGTTCACATCCGGAATTCATGGCCAAGATAAACCTCGCGCACCTGCTTGTGGGCGAGGATTTCCGCGGGCGTGCCGCGTGCCAGAACGGTGCCTTCGTTCAGGATGTAGGCGTGCTCGCAGATGCCGAGCGCCTCGCGCACGTTGTGGTCGGTGATCAACACGCCGATGCCGCGATCGCGCAGGTGGCGCACGATGCGCTGGATTTCGCCCACCGAAATCGGGTCGACGCCGGCGAAGGGTTCGTCCAGCAGCATGAAGCGCGGATTGGCCGCGAGCGCGCGGGCAATTTCGACCCGCCGGCGTTCGCCGCCGGACAGGCTGATGCCCTTCTGGTCGGCGATGTGGGTGATCTTCAGTTCGTCGAGCAGGGCGTCGAGCTCGGCGCGGCGTTTGCCAGCCGGCAAGTCGCGGCGCAGCTCCAGCACCGCCAGCACGTTGTCGGCCACCGAAAGACGCCTGAATACCGAGGCTTCCTGCGGCAGGTAGCCGATGCCGCGGCGCGCGCGCTGGTGCATCGGCAGGCCGGTGATGTCCTCGCCATCCAGCGTGATGCGCCCGGCGTCCGGCTCGATCAGGCCGACGATCATGTAGAAGCAGGTGGTCTTGCCGGCGCCGTTGGGGCCGAGCAGGCCGACGACTTCACCCTCGCGGATCTCGAAGCCGAAATCCTGCACCACCTGGCGCGTGCGAAAACTTTTCTGCAGCCCCTGCGCGGCGAGCATGGATCAATGCGTTCCGGACGTGGATGCGGGCGCCGGGTTGGCGCTGGCGGGCGCCGGCTTGCTGCGCGGTTGCAGGGTGATGTGGACACGACCACCGCTGGGCGCGTTGCCGACGATCTGGCCGGTATCGGTGTTGTACACGAGCTTCTCGCCGTGGAATTCGCCGCGACCCTGCTGCACGACTTCGGCGTTGCCGGTCAACACCACGGTGTTCTCGGACACTTTGTAGTCGATCGTTTGCGCCTGCCCGTGCACCACGGCGCCGTCGTCCTGGGTTTGCCGGAAGTGGGCAGGGTTGCCGGTCAGGACCACGCGCTGCCACTGGCTGGTGTCATTCGGATCGGTGTAGCCGGTGGCGTTGTCGCCATCGGCGTTGAAACTTCCCTGGTCCATCTTCACGTCGCCGGTGAAGGTGATCTTGCCGCTGTCCTGATTGCCGGCGAAGGCGTTGGCATTGATGTGGATGGGCTGGGTCTTGTCCGAAGTCTTCGCCTGCGCCACGCCGCAGGCCGCCAATACGGCGACCAGGGCAAGCGACCATTCAATGCGTGTGCGGCGTGAGCGTGGCGTGGACATCGGCGAGCAACTCCAGGGTGCGGGTGTCGAAATCGGCCTTCATGCCGGTGCCGCGCAGTATAGAGCCGGGCTCCTGAATCACGCTGGGCGCCGCGGTGGCCATGCGCTTGTCCTGCGTCCAGATGGTCGCGTCGGCGGTGTGGATCTCGGCCTCGGAAATCCTGCCGACCGGTGGCCGCAGCATGTCGACCTTGCCGATCAGCTTGACGATGTTGTTGTCGGCGCTGATCCACGCGTATTGCGAGGTGCCGTGCCAATCGGCGCCGTTCTTGCCGGCGAGTACGTAGCGGGGCGCGTTGACGTACAACGCGTCGTTGCCTTCGCGGCGCGCGAGGTGCGGCGAACTCACCGTGAACGCGAGCTTGCCGTCCTGACCGAACGCACGCATGGTGAAATTGTCGAGCTCGTAGCTCGCGCGCGGCGGGCCGACCATCGTCACCGGCCGCGGCGGCGGCTTCAGCCACCACACCAGCAATTGGGTGGCTGCGGCGGCGATCGCCAGTGCGACCAGCCAGACCAGGGTGCGGCGGTCCTTCATGCGGGTTGCGAGGCAAGAATCAACTCGGACACTTCCCGGGCGGCGCCTTCGCCGCCGTTGGCGCGGGTTTGCCAGTGCGCTGCGCGCACGACTTCCGGGCGTGCGTTGGCGACGGCAATGGCCAGTCCGCAGGCCGACATCGGTGCGAGGTCGGGCAGGTCGTCGCCGACGTAGCAGGCCTCGACGCCCGTGATGCCGGTGGCGCCGAGGATGTCGTTCAGGCATGCCAGCTTGTCGCGCTTGCCCTGGTAGACGTGGTCGATGCCGAGTTGTTCGGCGCGCAGTTCGACCGCGTGACTGATGCGCGCCGAGATGATCGCAACCTCGATGCCGTGTTCGCGCAGCAACTTGATGCCGAGGCCGTCGTGCACATGGAAAGCCTTGATCTCGCGGCCGTCC
The DNA here is from genome assembly GCA_035701705.1 of Rhodanobacteraceae bacterium. Lineage (GTDB taxonomy): Bacteria > Pseudomonadota > Gammaproteobacteria > Xanthomonadales > Rhodanobacteraceae > 66-474. The sequence goes on along the minus strand of DASSRT010000231.1, from coordinate 75 downwards.
TCGGTGAACAACAAACGTCCGTCGGTGAGCGTGCCGTCGACGTCGAAGGCGACGAGGCGGATCTTCGCGGCGCGG
>DASSRT010000230.1:0-12235 GCA_035701705.1 Rhodanobacteraceae bacterium | reverse complement strand
GCGGCGGTGATCGCGAAAAAGTGGCTGGCGGAGAAATTCGGCGTGGAGGTGCACGGCTGGCTGGCGCAGATGGATGACCTCGTGCCCGGGTTGCCGACTGGTGCGCCGATCGACTTCAAAGTGGTCGAGGCCAATCCGTTCTTCTGGCCGGTGGCGGCCGAGGTGCCGACGCTGGAGGCGCGCATCAACGCCTTGCGCAAGGCCGGGGATTCCTGCGGCGCCCGCGTCGACGTGCTGGCGACAGGCGTCCCGCCGGGTTGGGGTGAGCCCATCTACGGCAAGCTCGACGGCGAGCTTGCGGCGGCGCTGATGTCGATCAACGCCGTCAAGGGCGTCGAGATCGGATCCGGGTTCGGTTGCGTCACCCAGCACGGTGTGCGCGACCGCGACGAAATGCGTTTGGACGGCTTTACGTCCAATCATGCGGGCGGTATCCTTGGCGGGATCTCCAGTGGCCAGGCAGTTCGTGCCTCGATCGCGCTGAAGCCAACGTCCAGCATCCCGACGCCCGGCCGCAGCGTTGACCTCGAAGGCAAGGAAGTGGAGGTGCGCACCACCGGCCGGCATGATCCCTGCGTGGGCATCCGCGCGGTACCGATCGCGGAGGCCATGGTGGCCCTGGTGTTGATGGACCAGGCCCTGCGGCATCGGGCCCAGTGCGGTGATGTCGGTGCCGTGGCGCCGAGAATTGCCTGACCGGGAAAGCCGTGGGTCGCGGCTGGACTTCAGCGCCCGGCGACTTTGCTTTCCTGCAAGTTTGCGTGAACGCCACTGGGTCCCGGCGTTCGCCGGGATGACGAGTGGTGGGATCAATCAGAACTTCCTTGTGAAACTGGATATCCAATGAGCAACAAAGAGCGTTACAACGTCGCGATGGTCGGCGCCACCGGTGCGGTGGGCGAGGCCCTGCTGGCCATCCTTGAGGAACGCGAGTTCCCGGTTGCCGAACTGGTGCCGCTGGCCAGCGAGCGCTCGGCGGGCGAGAAGCTGAAATTCGCCGGCAAATCGGTGACGGTGCAGGATCTCGCGAAGTTCGACTTCGAGGGCATCGACATCGCCTTCTTTTCGGCCGGCGGCTCGGTCAGCCGCGAGCACGCGCCACGCGCGGCGGCGGCGGGCGCGGTGGTGATCGACAACACTTCCGAATTCCGTTACGTCGACGACATTCCGCTGGTCGTCAGCGAGGTCAATCCGCACGCGATTGCCGAGTACAGCAACCGCAACATCATCGCCAACCCGAACTGCTCGACCATGCAGCTGCTGGTCGCGCTGGCGCCGATCCACCATGCCGTCGGGATCGAGCGCATCAACGTCGCGACCTACCAGTCGGTCTCCGGCGCGGGGCGCTCGGGCATGGAGGAGTTGGGCCGCCAGACCGCCGACCTGTTGAACTTCCACGAGATCAAGCCGGAGAAGTTCCAGGCCCAGATCGCCTTCAACGTGATCCCGCAGATCGACGTGTTCCAGGACAACGGCTACACCAGGGAAGAAATGAAGATGGTGTGGGAGACCCGCAAGATCCTCGAAGACGAATCGATCGCGGTGAACCCGACCTGCGTGCGGGTGCCGGTGTTCTACGGCCATTCCGAAGCGGTGCACATCGAGACCCGCGACAAGATCGACGTGGCCACGGTGCGCGGCCTGCTGGAAGCCGCGCCCGGCGTGGTGCTGGTCGATGAGCGCAAGCCGGGCGGCTATCCGACGCCGGTCGGGCATGCCGCCGGCAAGGACCCGGTGTTCGTCGGCCGCATCCGCGAGGACATCTCGCACCCGAACGGGCTGGACCTGTGGGTGGTCTCCGACAACATCCGCAAGGGCGCCGCGCTGAACGCGGTACAGGTCGCGGAGATCCTCGTTCGCGAGTATCTTTAGCCGCAACGGGCATCCGGAGACCGGCTGATGGCGACGCGCAGGATTTCAATGGGCTGGATTTTGCTGGGCGCCGTGCTGGCCGCGCCCCTGGTGGCCAGCGGCGCGCCGCCGCACGCGACCCGGCATGCCAGCAGCATGGCCAAGCTGCAGACGCAACTGCAGGACTTCAACGACAAGCTGGCGGTTGCGCATGCGCGCAACATGTCGCTGCAGTCGGAGGTGACCGATCTGGAGAAACAGAACGCCGATCGCGCGCAGCAACTGCAGCAGCGTGACGCACAGATCGCCGCCCTGCAGAAGCAACTGGCTGCGGCCGGCGTGCCGGTGTCGGCAGCTTCGGCCGGGCAATGAGGCAGGCGGCGGGCGCGGCCTGCTTCCCGGTATTCCACTCGCGTGCTTGGTGATCGGTCAAATCTGCAATACTCTTGCAGCGCGTGGGGGCGCAGCGGTTTTTCGTGGGGCCCTTTGCGTCCGATTGCCAGCAGGGGTTTGACTCGATGAAGTCCACAGTCCGAATTGCATGCGCCGCCTTGTTGACCTTGGTGGCGACCCCGGTCCTGGCGCTCCAACTGGGGCAGATCCAGGTCAAGTCGGCACTGAATCAGCCGCTGGTGGCCGCGATTCCGCTGCATCCGAAGTCGCTCACCGAACTCGAGGGCATGACGGTCACCCTGGCGCCGGCCGCGGATTTCGCGCGTGCCGGCTTGCAGATGACGGCCGCCAGCCAGACCCTGCAATTCCGCGTGGTCACCGACAACAATGGCCAGAAGTCGATCCTGGTCACCAGCAGCCAGCCAATCACCGACCCCTACCTCGACTTCCTGGTGCAGGTGAATACGCGCCACGGCAAGCAGGTTCGTGAATTCGTGGTGCTGCTCAATCCGGTCATTTCCGCACCTGCGCCGGTCATCGAAGCGGCGCCGACCACGGCGGCACCGGCCGCGAGCGCGCAGCCTGCGCAGTTGCCGGCTGCATCGGCGTTCCCGCAGCCCGCGCCAGCACCCGTTTCGGCGCCGCCAACGCCCGCTCCGGCGCCGGCGCCACTGCCGGAAGCGCAACCCGCGCCGCAACCCGCCGCGCAGGCTCCCGAACCGGTACCGCAACCCGTCGCGCAGCCCCAGGCGGCGCCCGCACCACAAGCGCAACCGAATGCGCCATCGGGCTCCATCAATGTCGTGCGCGGCGACACCCTGTACCACCTTGCCGCGCAAGCGACGGCCAATACCGGCGAAAGCATCAACCAGATGATGCTGGCCATGCAGGCTGCCAATCCGGACGCCTTTTACAAGGACAACATCAACAATCTGAAGGCTGGCGCGATCCTGCGCATCCCCACGCGCGACGAAGTGGATGCGCGCAGCGTCGCCGCGGCTACCGCCGAAGTGCGTCGCCAGATGGAATCCTGGACGGCGGCCAAGCCGCAGGCAGCGACGGTGCTGGCCGGAACGGCGGTGCAGGCGGCTGCGAACAGCGAAACCCAGCCGGGCGCCGCGGCGCCGGCGTCCGACCACCTGTCGCTGGTGCCACCCTCCGGCGAGGGCGGCAGCGCCAACAATCGCCCCGGGGTGGAAGGCGGCACGGGTAGCGAGACCGTCGCCGGCATGCGGCAGAAGTTGCAGAACGCCCGCAGCAGCCTGGTCAGCCTCAGCCAGTCGAATGCCGATCTCGACTCGCGCGTGAAGAGCCTGAAGGACATCGCCGACAAGAGCGACAAGCTGTTGAGCCTGAAGGATGCGACCGTCGCCGATCTGCAACGCAAGTTGGCGCAGGTGCAGGCGGGCAAGGCCGGCGCCGCGACGGGCGCATCGACTGCGCCTGCAGCTGGCGCAAGTGTTGCCACGGCGGCGTCGGTGGCCGGCACCAGTGCAGCGGTTACCAGTGCGCCGGCCGCCAGTGCGTCCGCGTCCGCCAAGGCGCCACCGGCTTCGGCCAAACCGGCCGCAAAGCCTGCCGCGCAGCCGTGGTACATGCGACCGCTGGCGTGGATCGTCGCGGGCGTCGTCATCGTGGTGCTGATCCTGCTCGGATTGTTGCTGCGCAGGCGCAAGCCCGGCGTTGCCGCGCACGGTCCGTTGCCGGACCCGGAAGATGTCGGATCCGCCAGCGCCGAGCCGGCGGCTGCGCCGCGTGCGCCGGATGAGCGCGTATTGCATGCGCGGCTGGTGGAAAATCCCGGCGATCTCGATGCGCACCTGCAGCTGTGCCGTTTGTACTACTCCCGCGCTGATGCGACGCACTTCGTCGAAGAAGCCGAAGCGATGCGCGAGGAAGTCACCGACCTCGGCTGCGTCGAGTGGCGCGAGGTATTGGTGATGGGCGGGGCGCTGGCACCGCACCATCCGTTGTTTGCAGCCCACGCCGAACCCGCCGACGATCCCTACGGATTGACCGCGTTGCGGCGTCCCGTGGCGGAGGCGGCGCCGCCGATGCCTGCCGAAGTCGAAGACGATGCGACCGTGGTACGCCCGGCGGCGCCGGAGTACGATGCGCCCAGCTTCGATGCGCCGGACGCAGCGGCGCCGGTCGCGCCGCCAGCGCCTGCACGCAAGCCCTCCACCGTGCCGCCACCCGCGGTGTCGCACGGCATTTCCGCCGAGTCCGCCTTCAGCGACGACCCGGTCGACACCAAGCTCGATCTCGCGCGGGCCTACCTCGACATGGGGGATCCGGTGGGTGCACGGGCCATGCTGGAAGAGGTGCTGGCCGAGGGTACGCAGACGCAGAAGGACGAAGCCAGGAAGTTGCTGGCCGAAGCCGGTGCGCCGAACTGACGCGATGCGATGCGCGTAGCGCTGGGCATCGAGTACGACGGCACCGGGATTTTCGGCTGGCAGCGATTGGCGCATGGTCCGAGCGTGCAAGCCGAAGTCGAGGCCGCGCTGTCGTTCGTCGCCGACCATCCCGTCGCGGTCACCTGCGCCGGGCGCACCGACGCCGGCGTGCATGCGCGCTGCCAGGTGGTGCATTTCGACACCAGTTCCGAGCGCAGTGCGCGGAGCTGGGTGCTGGGCACGACCACGCGCCTGCCGCACAGCGTGGCGGTGCTGTGGGCGCGCGAGATGCCGGATGATTTCCACGCGCGTTTTTCCGCGCGCGCGCGGCGCTACTGCTACACGATCCTCAACCGGCCCGTCCGGCCCGCGCTGGACGCGCGTTTCCTCGCGTGGGAGCGCGTGCCGCTGGATGCCGGCGCCATGCACGCCGCCGCGCAGGCCTTGCTCGGCGAGCAGGATTTTTCTTCCTTTCGTGCGATCGCGTGCCAGGCGCGGCACGCGCGGCGCTGCGTCAACGCCATCAGCGTGCGCCGTGACGGCGAACACGTCGTGGTTGAAATCGAGGCCAACGCCTTCCTGCACCACATGGTGCGCAACATCGTCGGTTCGCTGCTGGAGGTTGGACGCGGCGAGCGCCCGGGTGCGTGGATCGCCGAGGTGCTGGCGGCGCGCGACCGCAACGTCGCCGGCGTCACCGCGATGCCGCAGGGCCTGGCCTTCATCGGCCCGCGCTATCCGGCACAATGGAACCTGCCTTCCGAAGTCACGCTGCCCGGATGACCCGTACCCGCGTCAAGATCTGCGGCATCACCCGCGTCGAGGATGCGCGGCTCGCCTGCGCGCTCGGCGCCGACGCGATCGGGATGGTGATGACGCCCTCCAGCCCGCGCTGCGTCCCGCTCGCGCGCGCGTGCGAGATTCGTGCAGCGCTGCCCGCATTCGTGGACGCGGTGGTGTTGAGCCACGGCCTGCCGGCCGATCAGGTGGGCCGGATCATCGGCACGCTGCGACCCGATCTGGTCCAGTTCCACGGTCTGGAAGACGCCGCGTTTTGCGAGATCTTCGGCGTGCGCTACATCAAGGCGCTGGGCATGGCCGGCGACGTCGACGTGCGCGCGATCGCGGCCGGGCATCCGCACGCCGCGGGCTTCGTGCTCGACGGCCATCCGCCCGGGCAACAGGGCGGGCAGGGCAAGACCTTCGACTGGACGCGCATTCCGCGCGACTTCGACCGGCCTGTCCTGCTTGCCGGCGGCTTGAATGCCGACAACGTCGGCGATGCCATTCGTGCCGTGCGTCCATTTGCGGTCGATCTCGCCAGCGGTGTCGAGTCCGCGCCGGGAATCAAGGATCCGGCAAAGTTGCGGGCCTTCTTCGCGGCCGTGCGTGCCGCCGACGCGGAGACGAACGCATGAGCGCGACGACGGCCGCGATCGTGAAATCCGCTCCGCTCGACGAGTTCGCTGGCGATCCGGGCAGTTTCGACATCGCCGCGGCGGTGGCGCACGGACAACCACAAGTCATCCGCGGCCTCGTGCGCGACTGGCCGATCGTGAAGCTGGCGCGGGAATCGGAAACGGCTTTCGCCCAGCGCCTCGCGGAACTGGACAACGGCGCCGACGTCACCACCTTGCTGATCGCGCCCGAGGCAGAAGGCATCATCGGTTACACGCCGGACATGGCCGACTTCAACTACCAGCACTTCAAGGTGCCGATCACGCTCGGCCTGCAGCGGCTTGCGAAATACAGCCGGCGCGAAGATGCGCCCGGGTTGGTGATCCAGAGCGTGCCGTTGCGTGAATGCGTACCCGGCCTGCTGGCCGAGCATGCGCTGCCGTTCCTCGATCCCGGCATCGAGCCGCGTCTGTGGATGGGCAACCGCACTGTCACTCCGACACACTTCGACTCACAACAGAACATCGCCTGCGTGGTGTGCGGTGCGCGCCGCTTCACGCTGTTCCCGCCGGAACAGTTGCCGAACCTGTACGTGGGCCCGCTCGATTACGCGCCGACCGGCGCCGCCATCAGCCTCGCGCGTCTCGACCGGCCGGACGACCCGCGTTATCCGCTTCTCAAGCAGGCGCTACCCACCGCGCGGGCCGCCGATCTCGAACCGGGCGATGCGATCTACATCCCGCCGCTGTGGTGGCATCACGTCGAATCGCTGCGCACCTTGAATGCGCTGATCAACTACTGGTGGAACCCGATCGACGTGCCCGGCTACGTCAGCGGCCACGGGCGCGCAGCGCTGTTCCACTGCATGCTGGCCTATCGCGCGTTGCCACCCGACCAGCGCGCCGCGTGGCGCAACCTGCTCGACTACTACGTCTTTGGCGATGCCGATCCAGCCGCCCATATTCCGGAAGCGCGCCGCGGCGTGCTGGGCCCCCTCGACGCCGGAACCGTGGAGCAGTTGCGCGAATTCGCGCGGCGCAACCTCTGAGTGCAACGACACCCGCCGCGACGATGCAGGGTTTGCGCTCTCCTGATGAGCGCTGATCCTCAGCCCGTCTTCCCTTCTCCCGCCGGGGCAAGAGGCGGCGCTTGCGAACTGCCAGTGGCAGTTCGCGCCGGCTCGAACGCCCGAGGCAGGATGCCGAGGGCCGGGTTGCTTGGCGAGCGCCGGATGCGCGAGCGTAGCAAAGGTGGCGCGAAGCGCCGGATGAGGGTTCGGTTCCTGCGATGGCGGGTGTGTTGGTGAGGCACGCGATACGCGTATGCGAACCCTCACCCGCCCCTGCGGGGCACCCTCTCCCGAAGGGAGAGGGGATTTCAACAGCTGGCATTTCGCGATAATCAGGTCAATGATTACCGTCGACGTCACGCCCGCCCGCGATCACGCGGCTGGCCAGCGCTCCGCCGATCCAGTATGACAATTCTGCCGGTTGCCGTGCGTTCCAGATCGCGATGTCGGCGCGCTGGCCGGCGGCGAGCGTGCCACGGTCGGCGAGCCCGAGCGCGCGGGCGGCGTTGACGGTCGCCCCGCGCAGCGCTTCCTCGGGCGTCATCCGGAACAGGGTGCAGGCCATCGACATGGCCATGCGCAATGACCGCAGTGGCGAGGTGCCGGGGTTGATGTCGGTGGCCACGGCCATCGGCACGCCGTGCTCCCGGAATGCGGCGATGGGCGGCACGCGGGTTTCACGCAGCGCGTAGAAACTGCCGGGCAGCAAGACGGCAACAGTGCCGGCCGCAGCCATGGCCGCGACGCCATCGGCATCGGTGCATTCGAGGTGGTCCGCGGACAAACCCTGGAACGACGCCGCGAGCGCCGCCCCGCCGAGGTCGGACAACTGGTCGGCGTGCAGTTTCACCGGCAAGCCGAGCTCGCGCGCGCGTTCGAAGAAACGCCGGACTTCATCAGGCGTGAAGGCGATGCCTTCGCAGAAGGCATCCACGGCATCGGCGAGTTTTTCATCCGCGACCCGCGGCAACCATTTATCGCAGACCATGGCCACGTAATCGGCGCGGCGGTCCCTGAAGTCGGGAGGCAGCGCGTGCAGGCCGAGCAGGGTGGTGCGCACGCTGATGCCGAGCGAGTCACCGATGCGACGCGCCACGCGCAGCATCTTCAATTCGGTTTCAAGATCGAGGCCATAGCCGGACTTGATTTCAAGCGACGTGACGCCGCCGCGCAGCAGGTCGCGGGCGCGTGGCAGGGATTGCTCGAACAGCGCATCTTCGGACGCCGCGCGCGTCGCGCGGACCGTGGACAGGATGCCGCCACCGGCGTGGGCGATCGCCTCGTAACTTTCGCCGTTGAGGCGCATCTCGAATTCATTGGCGCGGTCGCCGCCGAACACCACGTGCGTGTGACAGTCGATCAACCCCGGCGTCACCAGCGCCCCGTTTACTGACTCGACGCGCGTCGCCAGGGCTTCGGGAGCGCCCGGCAACCCGGCCATCGGTCCCGCGTATGCAATGGTGCCGCCACTCCAGCCGATCGCGGCGTCGTCGATCAGTGCGTAACCCGCGCCGCCGGCGAGGGTTGCGAGCTTGCAGTCAAGCAGCAGGCGATCCCATGCCTGGCGTGGTGGCGAGGATGGGTCAAGGTTTGTGTTCATGGGCGAGGTTGCCAACGCAATTGGTAAAGGTCGTGGCGGCGATCCTTGATGTTCTGGACGGTGCCGCTGTTGCGGGCGCGTGCCAGGTCTTCAAGCCGCAGATCCGCGAACAGCACGGTTTCGGTGTTGGGTGTGGAATCGGCAGCGATGCCATCACGGGCAAACGGGAAGTCGCACGGCGTCAGGATGCAGCTTTGCGCGTACTGGATATCAAAGTTGTTGACGCCCGGCAGGTTGCCACAGTTTCCCGACAGCACCACGTAGCACTGATTCTCGACCGCGCGTGCCTGGGCGCAGTAACGCACGCGCAGATAGCCCTCGCGGGTGTCGGTGCAGAACGGCGTGAACAGGATCAGTGCGCCCTGGTCAATGAGATGCCGCGCCACCTCGGGGAACTCGATGTCGTAACACACGGCGATCCCGATTGCGCCGCAGTCGGTCGGGATGATGCGTGCGACATCGCCGCCCTTGATGCCCCACGAGTTGCGCTCGCTGGGAGTCACGTGCAATTTGATTTGCTCGTGCACGGAACCGTTGCGCAGGCACACGTAGCACACGTTGTGGATGACGCCATCGCCGGTCTGCGTCGGGTGGGTGCCGGCGATGATGTTGATGTTGTAGCGCACCGCGAGGTCGAGGAACAGCGCCTTCACCCGGGGTGTGTATTCGGACAAGCGCAGGATTGAATCCACCGGTGACAGCGGCGCGTTTTCGATGGAGAGCAGTTGCAGGGTGATCAGTTCCGGGAACACCACGAAATCCGCTTCGTAGTTCGCCGCGATGTTGACGAAGTACTCCACCTGCGTCCCGAATTCCTCGAAGGCCGTGATGCGCCGCTGCTGGTATTGCACGGTGGCGAGGCGGATCACGTCCGGCAAGCGTTGCGGGGAGGGCTGCGGCGGTATGTCCGGCTGGTCCATGCGCCGCGGGTTGCGCCAGGCGAGGTGCGCGGCGTAACCCAGTGAGTCGTGGTCGTACGGGAGGTAGTGGGGAAGCAGCCCGATCATCTCGAAGCCGTTGCGCAACTGGAAGCTCAGCGTCGCATCGCGCTGGCGTCCTGCGATCACGGCCTCGATGTAATCCGCAGGTTCCGGGTATTTCGCCGCACACTTGGCGAGCCCCGGCAGGCGCCCGCCGAACACGATGCCGCGCAAGTGCAGCCGCCGGCACAGTCGCTTGCGCGCGCCGTACAGCCGCCGGCCAATGCGCATGCCGCGATAGTCGGGGTCCACCCCTACATCCATACCGTAAAGCCAGTCTCCGTCCGGGTCGTGGCGCGAGGCAAAACCGCCGCCGGTAACTTCGGCCCAGGTGTGCGCCGCCATCGCCACCACCTCGGCGATGCGAAAAGTCACGCAGTAGCCGATGACGCGACCGTCGTACACGGCCACGAACTGGCCTTGCGCGAATCTGGCAAGGTGGCCGAGCAACATTTCCGGGGAATAGCCGAACCCGGTGCCGTAGACGCGGTTGCTCAGCGACACGATTTGCGGGATGTCGTCCTCGCGGGTGTTGCGGACCACAAGCCGCGGGGTATGTTCGTGCGCGGGATTTGCCATCGGTCCATTATGACCGTACGGGCGCGCGCCAGTCGTGCTGGCATCGGCGAGCGGTCGCCGCTAGCCTGCGTCAACGCCGAAGACCATCGCCGGGAGCGACCATGTTGCACGCGGAACACCTGTGGACGCCGCTTGGCTGGCAGCGTGACGTGACAGTGGGACAGGGCACGGAGCCCGTGCGCGCGCGGTTCGCGTTGCCGGGCATGCCCAACCTGCACTCGCACGCGTTCCAGCGGGCAATGGCGGGGCTGGCCGAGCGGCGCGGCCCCGGCGACGACAGCTTCTGGACGTGGCGCGAGACGATGTATGCATTCGCCGCGCGCATCGGCCCGGATGAATTGCACGCCATCGCGGCGCAGCTGTACGTCGAGATGCTGAAGGCCGGGTACACGGACGTCTGCGAGTTCCACTACCTGCACAACGCGTCAAACGGCGAGCCCTATGCCGACCCCGGCGCGATGTCGCAGGCGATCATCGCGGCGGCGCGCGAGACCGGCATCGGCCTGACGCTGCTGCCGGTGCTGTACATGACCGGCGGTTTCGACGGGCGCCCCTTGAACGCCCGCCAGCGCCGCTTCGGACTGACGGTCGAGGCTTTCCTGCGGCTGCTCGAATCGCTGCGCAAGCAGGAATCGGCGCGCGTGCGGGTGGGCATCGCGCTGCACTCGCTGCGCGCGGTGCCGGAAGCCGCGTTGCGCGAGGTGCTGGCGTCACCGCTGGCCCGGGAGTGTCCGATCCACATCCATATCGCCGAACAGATCGGCGAAGTGCAGGACAGCCTGGCGCTGCGCAACGCGCGGCCGGTGCAGTGGTTGTTCGATCATGTCGAGGTCGATGCGCGCTGGTGCCTCGTGCATGCGACCCACCTTGACGACGCGGAGATGCGCGCGATCGCAAAGTCCGGTGCGGTGGCGGGCCTGTGCCCGACCACCGAGGCCAACCTTGGCGATGGCTTCTTTCCGCTGGCGGCGTATGTCGACGCGGGCGGCACGCTCGGGATTGGCTCCGATTCGCATATTTCGGTGTCGCCGGTCGAGGAATTGCGCTGGCTGGAATACGGCCAGCGGCTGGCCGCGCGCCAGCGCAATGTCGCCGCGCGCAAGGCGGGGGAGAGCGTGGGCGAAACACTGTGGCGTGCTGCGTGGCGTGGCGGCTTGCAGGCAGCGGGCATCTCGCTGGCGGATGGCGATGCGCAAGGCGATTGCATCGTGCTGGATGCCGCCGCGCCGGCGCTGGCCGCGCGCGACGAGCGCAGCGTCATCGACAGCTTCGTGTTCGCGGGCAACGCACCGCTGGTGCGTGACGTGTTGGCGGGTGGCGAATGGGTGGTGCGCGATGCGCGGCATCGCGATGAAGACGCCATCGCGGCCCGGTTTCGCGAAGTCAGTGAACGCCTCGCCGTGGCCTAGGCGCGGCCGGTTTCAAGCAGCGTGCGAGGGCGCCGGATGAAAGCCGGCGCCCTCGTCATTCCGCAAATGCTGCGATCAGCGTGTTACTTGCTGCTGCTGGCGGGCGCTGCCTTCGCGGCCGCTGCGTGTGCCGCTTGTTCCTTCCGCCACTGCTCGACGCGCGCCTTTTGCTGTGCGGTCAGAGTGGCAAGCTTGGTGCGTTGCTCGGGCGTCAACAAGTGGTAGACATCGGCGCGAAACGCGGCTTCGGTCAGAACATGCGCGCGTGCCGCATTCGCTTCGGCCGTGGCCAGCGCATTCGCCGCCGACTGGTAACCCGAGCCTCCCGGGGTCTCGTTGGAAAATGCTTCCTGCTTCTGGCGCAGCGTCTGCATGAAGGAGCGTTCCTTCTCCATGCTCGACTGCTGCAGCTGCTGGATGCGGGTGCGTTGCGAGTCGGTCAGCTCCAGCTGGTCCAGGATGCTGCGTGGCCGTACGTGCTGCTGAGCTTGTGGCGCTGCGGCTTGGTGCGGCGGCGCCGGTGGGGGTGGTGGCGCTGCGACACCTGCCGCGGCGAA
>DASSRT010000229.1:0-7458 GCA_035701705.1 Rhodanobacteraceae bacterium | reverse complement strand
AGCGGCCATTGCAGCGCCGCGCCGCCGAGGATGGCGAGGGTCATGTAGGTGCTGACGCCCGCGGTGTCGAAACCGATGGCATGCGCGTACACCGGCGCGAGTCCGTAGAACGCGCCCATCGCAAGGCCCGCCAGCAAGGCGCCGACACCCGCCGTCGGCGCAAGATGGAACAGCCGTCCAAGTTGCAATCGCGGAATGCTTTGTTGCACCGGTTGCTTCTGTCGCGTCAGGGCCACCGGCAAGGCTGCGGTCATCGCCAGCAACGCCACGACACTGAAGAGCACGAAGGGCTTGCCGGGAACCTGGATCAGCAATTGCGCCAGAGCCAGCGCACCGGAGTTCACCATCATGTAGAACGCAAATACCGTTCCGCGTTGGCCGGCGGGCGCCTGCGCGTTCAACCAGCTCTCGATGATGGTGTACAGCCCCACCATCATCACGCCGTCGATGAGCCGCAGCAGCAACCACAACCATGGCCACGTGGCGAGTGCGTGCAGCAGCGCGACGCTGGCGGCACACGCGGTGCCGAAGGCGAACGCGCGGATGTGGCCGATCCGGCGCACCAGCGGCGGAATCGCGATCGTCCCGATCAGGAAACCGGTGTAATAGATTGCAGCCAGCCCGCCGAGCAGCGCGCCGCTGAATCCGACCTGGATGCCGCGCAGGGGGATCAACGTGCCGAGCAGGCCGATGCTGGCCAGCAGGAAGGCCGTGCTGATCAGCAAGGATGCAACCGGGCGGAGCGTGCGCATCAGCATGATGGATGGATTGTATCGGCGCTGTTTGCGGGCGGTTCCGGTGGCTTTTCCCTTCGGGGGCGAAGTTGGTGCCGTTTCCCTTCTCCCTGCGGGAGAAGGTGGCGCACAGCGCCGGATGAGGTTTCGGCACCTCGCGACGCGGCTACTCTGCGCGCATTCGTACCCTCACCCCTGCGACTCTCCCGGGGCGACCGGGGTGATGCTGGTTTCTTCATCCCAGTCGAGCGTGCCGCTGACCACCGTGTGCGTGCGTCCGCCGACCCACACCTCGCCGTTGTCGATGTGCACGACGAGTTCCGCGTCGTGGCCAAGTTCGCGGCCTTGGCTGACGGCGTAACCGCGTGCGTAAGGGCCGGTTGGCTCGGCTTGCGCGAGATAGGCCGCGATCAAGCCATTCGCCGCGCCGGAAGCCGGATCTTCGACGATGCCCACCCCGGCGGGAAACGCACGCACCACCAGACCGGGAGCGGACGTTGCCCGTCGCGCGAACACGCACAGGCCCATGCTGTCGGTGGCGCTGGCCAGCGCACCGATTGCCCCATGTTGCGGATGCCATGCGCGCAACGCGGCTTCATCGGAAACTTCCGCCAGCCACCATTTGCGACCGCCTTCGACCAGCACGGGCGGCAACTGGCCGAGGCCGATGCCGTGCAACGCCGCGGCCAACAGTGGATGTGCAGCGAGCCCGGTGCTGACGATCTGTTCGGGCGGCGGGCGCAGCAACAGGCAGCGCGACGCGCCGTCGCCCTCGACACGCATCGGCAGGATGCCGGCGCCGCACTGCTGCCACAGCAGGCCCTCGCGCGGTTGCACCTCACCGGCTTCGAGCAGCGCATGTGCGCTGCCGATGCTCGGATGGCTGGCGAAGGGAATTTCCTGCCGGGGCGTGAAGATGCGCACGCGATAGCTGGCTTCGGGTTCCGTCGGCGGCAGCACGAAGGTGGTTTCGACAAGACTGTTCCAGCGCGCGAAGCGTTGCATCGCGGCGCTGCTCCAGCGCTCGGCGTCGAACACCACACCGAGGTGGTTGCCACCGCCGGGCGAGGCCGCAAAGACATCCAGGTGCAGGTAATGGACGCGTGCCACGTTGGATCCCGGTCGGTGAAGTCATGCGATGGTAGCGGCGCTTGCTGCCCGTGGCTTGAATCCGGGTCGGCTTGTCGACGATGTGGGCCGCAGCCCAGCCTGGACGAACACCGGGGCTCCGCTTTGCCACCTTGCCGAAACGAAAAGCCCGGCCTTGCGACCGGGCTTTTCCATTTCACGTCGACGCAGGCCCGCGTTGCACGGGCCGGGGAGCCTGCCTCAGTGCTGCTTCGGCGTCGGGCCTTGCACCACTTGCGCAACATGCGCCGGCTGGATGTACTTCTTGAAGGCGTCCTGCACCTGCGCGGCCGTCATGTCGAGATAATGCCGCGCCGCGACCATCGGCTCGTCCAGCGGCTCGCCGTCGATGCTCCAGTCGAGCAGCGAGCGCGCGATCGAGTTGACGCTGGAGACACCGAGCGGAATCGAGCGGATGCGCGCCTGCTTGGCGTTGGTCAGCTCGTCGGGCTTGACCGGCGTGTTGCGCATCAAGTCGAGGTTCTTCTGCACCAACTGGTCGACCGGCTGCACCTTGGACGGGTCGCTGCCGTAGCGCACGTAGAACAGTGAACGCGAACGGCCGAACTGCATGCCCGAGCCGGCGCCGTAGGCGTAGCCGTGGTTGACGCGGATGTCGACCATCAGGCGCGAGGCGAAGCCATTGCCGCCCAGCACTTCATTGCCGAGCTGCAGCGCGTAGCGGTCGGGGTTGTGCACGTTGACGTCCAGCGACTGCGCCATGAACACCTGGTCCTGCGAGGCGTAGGCATTCGGTACCAGCGTATAGCTGGCGGGGTTGAGCGGCACCGGCTTCGGGATCACGTCGGGCTTCGGACCTTCGGCCTTCCATCCACCGAAATACTTCTCGACCTCGGCCTTCGCGGCTGCCGGCGTGACGTCGCCCACCACCACGATTGTCGTCATGTCCGGGCGATAGACCTTGCCGAAGTAATCCTTCACGTTGGCCAGCGTCAACGCGTCGACGGTCTTCGGCGTGGCCTGGCGCAGCGCGGGATCACCGGCCGGATACAGGCCCTTGAACAAGGCGCGGAACATCTTGTAGCGCGGCGATTGCAGTTCACCGGCGAGCGTGCGGGCGAGCGTCTTCTGTTGCACGCCGAAAGCCGTGGCCGGCAAGGCCGGATGCAATTCGTTGTCGGCCAGCAATTGCATGCCGCGATCGAAGTGCTGGCTCGGCACCGCCAGCGTGAACGTGTTGCCGCCGGATTCCGTCGCCGCGATCTCGTCGAGGGCCTTGTGGAAGGCGGCGCGGTCGAGCGTGGTGGTGCCGTAGTCGAACAGGTTGCCGAGCAGCTGGCCGACGCCTTCCTGGCCCTTGGGCGCCTGCAGGTCTTCGTTGCTGTCGACGCGGCCGTACACGGTGACGGTCTTGCTGACATTGGTGGGCTGCACGATCAAGGTGATGCCGTTGGCGAGCTTCATCGTCACCGGATCGAGTGTCCAGTGCGGCATCTGCAGCTTGGCCAGTTGCCTGGTCGCCCATTCCGGCAGCGGTGCATCCAGCTTGTCGTTGCTGGCGAACTTCTCGGTGCCGCCGAAGCCCTGGCTGTTGGGCGGACGCTTGCCGTTCGGGTTGGGCGTCAGCACGATGGTGATGCGCTGGTCGGGCTTGAGGTATTCACGGGCGACGCGGTCGACGTCCTGCGGCGTGACGCTGAGGATCTGGTCCAGCGCCTGCTGCGGCGAATCCAGCCCCTGCCACGCCAGCGCCTGCGACCAGCTCTCGGCAAGGTTCATCGCACTGTTCTTGCTGAACTCGAACTGCGCCTGCTCCTGCCGCTTGGCGGCAGCGACGAGATCCGCGGAGACGCCGTTCTTCAACAGGTTCGCGAGCACGCCATCGAGATGCGCTTGCGCCTGCTTCGCGTCGCCGCCCTTGGGGAAGCCGACCTCGATGGTGCCGAGGCCGCCGTGCACGAACGGCTGGTTGCCGGCGTCAGCGGACAGTACCTTGCCTTGTGCGGCGAGGTCGGACAAGGCGCTGCGCGAATTGTTCAGCACGTCCAGCAGCACCTGCATGGCCGCGTAATCCTTCGACTGCTGGCCCGGCGTGCGGAACATGTACTGCACGCTGCCGGTCGCATCCGGCGTGGTCTTGGCGATGGTGGTCGGCTTGAACGGCTCCAGCTTCACGGGCACGTCGGCCGGAACCTGGCCCCTGGCGATCGGGCCGAACAGCTCCTTCACCTTGGCCAATGCAGCCTGCGGATCGACATCACCCGCGATCACCAGGATCGCGTTGTTCGGGACGTAGTGGTGATCGTAGAAATTCTGCAGGATCTTGCCGGTGGTGGCATCGAAGGTGGGTCGCGAACCCAGCGCGTCCTCGGCGTAGCCGGTGCCGGCGTACAGGGTGCGCTCGGCCTGCTGGTAGGCGAGGTAGCCCGGATCGGAAATGTCGCGCGAGACTTCCTGCTCGATCGCACCTTTCTCAAGGCTCCAGTCCTTGTCGGTCAGTTGCGCGCCGCGCATGCGGATCGACTCGATGTGCAACAGCATGTCGAGGTATTGCGCCGGCGCGACGAAGAAGTATTGCGTCGCATCGTTGGTGGTGAAGGCGTTGTTCTCGGCGCCCATCTTGCCGGTCATCTCGTTCAACTGCGCGCCGGTCATGCCCTTGGAGTTGCGGAACATCATGTGTTCCAGCGCGTGCGCGGTGCCGGGAAATCCCTTCGGCGCCTCGTAGCTGCCGGCGAGGTAGGTGATCTGGGTGGTCACCATCGGCGCCAGCGTGTCGCGCACGATCACCACGCGCAGGCCGTTGGCCAGCGTGGCGCGGGTGACGTTGGACTGTTGCGCCGGGGCGGCGGCGGCCGGTGCATCCGCGGCGAACGCGGAGCCGACGCTGCCTGCCGCCAGGCCGATGCCGAGCAGGATCCCGAGTGCGAGTGGAGCGAGCTTGCCGTGCGTCTTCATCGGTGTACCTCCAGGGTGGTCGAAAGAATCCTGCGCCCGCTGTCCGCACGGACGACAACCCACCGATCCTAGCGCCGCGCCGTTCCTTCAACAATCGGACTATCGGCATGGGCGGCCATGGAGGAGGGGGACAGCGCCCGTGCATCGGCAGGTGGCATCGCATGGACCAGCGTGGCGGTGGCGCCGATCACGGCGAGCCCGAGCAATCCTTCGACCAGCACGGCGCGCGCGCAGCTGCGGATGACCCGATACCCGTCTTGGCGGGATGGTGTGTTGCCCGCCGCATGCAGGCGGGGCAGCTTGATGTAGCGGTTGTGCGCGCCGATCAGGATCATCACCAGCACGAGCGCAAGCTTGACGTCGAGGATCATGCCGTAGCGCGTATTCCACAGGGCATCGACACTGCCAAGCTGGTGGCTCGCGTTGTACACGCCACACGCCACCAGCACCGCCAGCGCGACGCCACACAGCGTGGAAAGGCGCTGGAAAATGCGCGCGGCGGGCGCCGCATCTTCGCGCGATCGACGCAACAACACGGGGAAGACCGCCAGTGACATCCCGAACAGGCTGCCGACCCAGGTACCGGCAGCCAACAGATGCAGCCAGTCGAGCCAGACCGCGAGCATGAAGTCGCCGTGGTCGGCCGGGTGCCCGGTGTTGCTGCGGGTGAGCGCGATCGCTGCGAATGCAGCGAGCATGATCCACGCTGCCCGCGGGTTGTTCTTCCGGACCGACCAAGCCCAGGCCATCCACGCGATCGCCAGTGCCGGCATGCGCCACAACCAGACATGCCCGAAGTGGGTGACGCCGAGGGCGATGCGCATGTCCGGCCACAGCGTGGCCCACGCGTCGCCGTTCAATTCCAGTGTGCGTGACAGCAGGATGCCGAAGCTTGCGAGCGTGAGCAGCGCCAATGCGACACCCGACACGCGGCGCAGGTTTTCGGTCAGGCGTGCATTCGCGCCGTGCGGCACGACCGCCACGAGGCAGGCGGATGCGCCGATCGCCGCGATCAGGGTCGCGATATCGAACGCGCTGAGGGCAATCGACAGCGGCGTGGCGGCGGTCTCACTTCACGGTGAAGGCAAAGTGCCCGGCGGTGTGGTGGCCGTCGTGCGCCACCACGCTCCAGTACACCTCGTACTTGCCGGGCGGCAACGGCGCGGGCAGGTCAGTTTGCAAGAGCTTCGCGTTGTCCGGATCGACGCGGCCCTTGCCATCGCTTACCTGCTGGCCTTTGGCATTCTTGACGATCAGCGTCGAAAACACCGGTTCGAGTTCGCCGTTGAACCAGACCTGCACCTGTTTGGGCGAGGTGGCGATGGTCGCGCCCACGTGCGGCGAGGAGTTGTCCGGGAACGCATGCGCGAATGCCGCGGGCGCGGTGGCGAGGGCGAACAGGCAGCAAAGCGAGCAAAGCATCGTGCGCATCATGGACTCCCGGATCACTTGAACAGCGGCGCGCCAAAACCGTGGGGCGCGAGGTCATCGAGATAGACGTCGAAACCGAACATCACGCCGATGGCGTTGCCGGCGCGGTGGTTGACGGGGATCTGCAGTTCGAAGCCCCATTGCACGTAGCGGCCGATCCAGATCACGCCGGGCGCGATGTAGCCCGTGGTCTGGCCCCGGCAGCCGCGATCGAGGCAGGTTTGCATCGGCAGCTCGATGATCGGGATCATCTTGTCGAACGGCGCCTTGATGCCCGCGTACTTCACGAAGTCCTGCAGGTACGGAATGCTGTACTGCAACGACAGGCCCCAGTTCAACATGCGCGGTTCGTCCGGATCATCCGGCAGATCGAGACCGAGCGAGCCGGTGAGCGCGAACGGCCGCAGCCAGTTCGCGTGCGCGTTGCCGAACCCTTGTCCGAAATCGAACTCAGGCGACCATGTCGAAAAGCCGTCGCGCACCGAGCGGCTGCCGGTGTGCGCGAAGCTGCGGCTGATCGAAAACGAACCGATCGACTCGCTGGCCGCATTGCGGTACACCTGCCAGACGCCGCCGAATTCGAAGTTGCTCCAGCCGTGCAGTGCCGGTGCGCCAGGCTGCGTGGCGCCCACGTAATCCGTGCCCGCGATCAGGGAGAAGTTCTGCGTGACCGGCTTGGCCACCGAGATGCCGAGGTTGTTCTGCATGACGCCATCGGCGCGGATGCGGCTGAACACCAGCGGCAATTCGGCACCGATACCGGGATCGTCGAAAGTCAGGGTCGAGGGAAACAGGCGCTGGCCGGCAATGGCATGGGCGTTCGCATCGGAAAACGCGAAGACGCACACAACTGCACAGGCAGCCAGGAATTGTCGCTTGGTGAGAATGCATCGCATTCGCGCAGTGTAGCAGCGTTGTGGCGACGCGCGATTGATGGGTGTCAGAAGGCGCCGATGATGCGCGGTTCCGGCTCCAGCATCACGCCGAAGCGCGCGTGCACGGCAGCGCGCACGCGCTGTGCGAACGACCACAGTTCGGCGCCGCTGGCGTGGCCGTGGTTGACCAGGACCAATGCGTGGCGGTTGGAGATGCCGGCATCGCCTTCGCGCAGGCCCTTGCAGCCGCTGGTCTCGATCAACCAGGCTGCGGAGAGTTTCGCGGTTTCGTTGCTGACCGGCCAACATGGAAGCTGCGGGTGGGCGGCGCGCATGGCTTCGGCTTGCGCGACCGGGACGATCGGATTCTT
>DASSRT010000228.1:0-5107 GCA_035701705.1 Rhodanobacteraceae bacterium | reverse complement strand
TTCCCGGTCAATCACCCCACCATCCTCGCGCGCCTCGCGGATATCTATGCCGAGAACCTGTCAGGGCTGAAGCCGCGGATCACGGTGGTCGGCCACCCCTTGTACCTGCGACAACCTGCGCAAGCGCAGCGCGTGCGTGCCTTGTTGCTCGCGGCGGTGCGCGCCGCCGTGTTGTGGCACCAGCTCGGCGGACGCCGGCGGCATTTGCTGTTTCGTCCGCAACGCGAAGTGATGATCGCGCGCGGCATGTTGACCGGCGCTTCCCTGCGTGGGTGATGCCCGCGGCGCCCTCTCGGGAAGGTCTGGTCAACCCTTTCACTCGTCATCCCGTCGCAAGCTTGGTTTGCCGTCACCCCGGCGCAAGCCGGGATTCATCCTTTACAGTTGTTCATGGACGACATTCATGTTTTTTCCGCTCGCCTCGGCGGCGAGCGTGTGACTTTCTCTTGCGTGGCCAAGAGAAAGTCACCAAAGAGAAGGCCACCCCGCGAACACGCCCTGCGTCCATCCATGGACTACGGGTACGCTCGCGACCGCCGGGGTTCGCCGACGGGCCATCCATGGCCCCACGGCGAACTGACGCACATCCTGTGCGCCATCCTTCGGACATGTCCGTCGTCCGCGCGCCGTGTTCGAGGGGCCCCCGATGGGCGCGCTTCCTGCGCGCAGTCGCAACAAAGCACACTGCTTCATCTTGCTTCGAACGAGGCCATGGATGGCCGACTGTGAAGCAGAGCTTTTCCTCGCGCCCTTGCACGGCGCCGAGCATCGCAGCGCCAAGCGGGAGCAAGGCGCGCATGTCCGAGCACACGGACGTGCGACTAAATCGGCAGGGACTGCCGATTTGAACGCCGGAGGCGGCCCGTAGGGCGAGCCACAGGAAGGTGGCGAGTAGTTCGCGCCGGCCCGCTTGGCGCGAGAAGCACAGGGGAGTTGAGGCAACACGACGTTGCCGAAACCGCCGTGCCGGGCGCAATGGTTTTGGCTACTTGCCGAAACAAAAGTAGCCCGCTCGCCGCCGAGGCGAGCGGAATCCTTTCGAAAGCGCCACACGCTCGCGCAGCGAGCGAACTCGTTTTCCAAAGTGCCTCGCCATCCCCCCGATGCTGCGCATCGACCCCCTTCGTGCCGAAGGGGGTGACGGTCCCTGTGTGCACCGTGAGACGACGCGGATAATGACAGGGATGTCGTTCCAGACGACACGGCGGCAATGGGTCCCGGCTTGCGCCGGGATGACAGCGGTGCTTTCCTGCCGCGCAGCGAGCGTACTCGTTTTCCAACGTGTCTCGCCATCCCCCCGATGCTGCGCATCGACCCCCTTCGCGCCGAAGGGGGCGATTGCGGCCTCGCGCTGCTTCGCTCAAGGCGAACGAAGCGGCTCGCGAGCGAAAGCGCGAGCCCGGTCAACCGTCAGAACGCCAAGGTTCCCTGCAGCGTCGCGCTGTTCGACTGCTGCCGCGAACCCTGCTCGCGCGCGAACCCCAGCCGCAAGCCGAACCCGCGCGACGGCCACAGCGACACGCCGGTGCGGATCGTCGTGATGTTGCGCGACAAGCCGATTCCGTCCACCGGCAGCCAATCGTTGAAGCCGGTGAAGCTGGCGTCGAACTCATCACCGAACTGGTGCAGTGCGTGCTGCCAATCGGCGCTGCCATCGAACTGCATCCACATGCCGTTGCCGAGCCGCCAGCCGCTGACCGCGCGCAACCCGAGCCCGGTTTGCAGGCGGCCCGTCGTCCGTGCGTTGGCCTTCAGTCCGAACCCAAGGCCACCGGCTTCGGCAAACGCGCCCTGGTCGAGGCGCTGGTAGCGCACGTCGGCAAACGGCGTGATCTGCAGGTTGCCGAAGCGGAACTGGCGACCGCCTTCCAGCGATCCCGCCATGTAGCGACCGGCGAGGCCGGTGCCGACCGGCAAGCCCAACCCGCCGAGTTGCAACATGCGCTGCATGTCCTCGCGATACCAACCGGTTGCAACGTGTACGTTCGCGTACCACGCACCGTTGGCCACGCCGCCGTACAGGGCGACGTTGCTCATGCGCGTGCGATCGTGGTCCCACGACGCGTCCAGTTGCCCGAAGCCGCGGCTCTGGCCGACTGCGAAACCGAGCAAGCCATGCTGGCCGATGCGGAAATCATTGCCCACCATGCTGCCGCTGCTCTGGAAGGTTGCGCCGGTATAACCACTGCGCTGCAGATCGCCGTTCCAGCCAAGGTTGTTGACCCACACACCCGGCTTGGCGCGCCCGCCCAGCAGGTCGTCGAAGTGGCTGGACAGCGCGTCGCCGTTGGCGTCGATGCCGTTGAACAGCATCGCGGCGCTGGCGGCATGCAGCTGGCCAGAAAGGCTTTGCAGCGACGTGTGTGCCACCGCTGGCGTGGCGCTGTGCTGGATCGCGCCGGCGCCGGCGAGCACACCGTTCGAAACGTTGCCACCGGCCGCGTTGATCGAATCGAAACCGAGTTGCACGCGCTGCGCTGCGCCAACCGATGCCGGGTCGACGATGCCCATGGCCGTTGCCGTCGCAGTGATGCTGAGTCCGTTGGTATCGAGCCAGACGCTGGTGGGGGTGTACTGGATCGCAGTGTTGAGGAACACGCCTTGCGACAAGGTCAGGTTCGCAAACGTGCCGGTGACGCTGCCGGCATCCAGCACGTCCTGATGACTGTTGTTCTGATAGCCGGCGTTCACGCCGAGGATGTTGAGGTTGCCGGCGAGCGTGGCGCTGCCGGTGACATCAAGCTTCGAGCCGAGGCTGACCGACAGCACGCCGCTGCCGGTTTGCGTGTAATTGCCGGTCACGCTGGTGTCATGGCCAGCGACGACGACCGCGCCGGAATTGGACAGCGAGCCATTGACGCCGGGCACCGTGTCCAACGTGCCGCCCGTGCCAACCGTCACATCGCCCGGCAGCGGATTCGCTGCCTGCAACCAGCCGCCGAGTACCTGCGTACCGCCGGTGTAGCTGTCGTTGCCCGCCAGCACCAGCGTGCCCGAACCATTCTTGATCAGGCCGCCGGCGCCGCTGATGTCGTTGCTGAAGGTGGACGTGCCGCTGTTGAACGACACCGAAAAATCGCCCCAGTCGAACTTGGCGGGCCCTTGCACTGCCTTGCCGACGTCGACTTCGCCGTAGCCGAACACCGGGTCAGGTCCTGCGGCGCCAAGGTCGTCGGCGGTGCCGAGCAAGGTTTGCCGCACCTGGTCGTTGGTGAAATACGGAAACGCCTGCCACACCACCGCCGCCGCGCCCGACACGATCGGCGCCGCCAGCGAGGTACCTTCCACGATGTAATAGTCCGGATTCGTCGTGCTTGCAGTGGTGTCCTTGTCCAGCACGATCACGTCACCTGGCGCAGCGAGGCAGTAATCCATCGCGATACCGCACTGGTTGGAGTAACCCTCGATTTGCGTGGGGTCGTTGCTGTTGATGGCCACGACCGTCAACCAGCCGCGTTCCAGATCGGGCGCCACGCTCGGCAACGCCGCAATGGTGCTTGGATTGGCCTGCGAGTCGTTGCCGGCCGCAAACACCACCAGCCCGTCATGCTGGATCACGAAGGGCTGATAGGCCTGGTCGAAAGCCTGGTTGACGCTGGTGTCGGTCGTGTCCCAGGTGATCCCGCCCCAGGAATTGTTCATCACGCTGACGCCGTAGGAGATCAGGTCGGAATTGACCTGCTGGAAAAACTGCGCATCCGCCGCGGTGACGGTGGATGGCGGGGTGCTGCCGTTGTCATCGGGGGCGTTGTCGGAAATGATGCGCGCCGACACGAGATCGGCGCCCGGTGCAATGCCGCCGGGGAACTGGTCGAAGGGCGCACCCGCCGCGATCTCGGAAACCCAGGTGCCGTGGCCGACCACGTCATCGATGTTGACGTTGTTCTGCGATGGATCGACGTAGATCAACTCGGCCTTGACGCGGCCGGCGACTGCGGGGTTGGAAGCCATGATTCCGGAATCGACCACCCCGATGGTGACGCCCGAACCGTCGTAGCCGGCGGCGTGGGCGGCGTAGGTGTTGGTGAGCGACAGTTGCGCATCAATGGGGGGCTGTGGCGTCGTCGGCTGGGTCGGTGGCGGCGGCGGGGGCGGCGGCGGGCTCGCGGGCAGCGCACGGACACCGCCGTTGCCACCACCACCGCACGCGGCCAGGGTTCCCGCCAGTACGCCGAGTGCCAGCCATTCGCCGGTTCGATTCGCACGCCTTGCCACCTTCGCGTTCTTCATGATCCATCCACCATCGTCCAGATTGCGGAATTCCATTCTGCACCAATCGCCGCAATCCCGGCGACGCCAGGTTTGCGGCGCCGCAACATTCGAAGCATAATCGGCGACTACCACCTGCTGGAGTCCAGCCATGTCCGACATCGTCATCGCCGCCGCCAGGCGCACGCCCATCGGCGCATTCCTCGGCCAGTTCACCGGCTTTGCGACGCCCAGGCTCGGCGCTGCGGCCATCCGCGCCGCATTGCAACAATCCGGCATCGCGCCCGCCGACGTCGACGAGGTGTTGATGGGCTGCGTGTTGCCGGCCAACCTCGGCCAGGCCCCCGCGCGCCAGGCCGCGCTGGCCGCCGACCTGCCGCCATCTGCCGGTTGCACCACGCTCAACAAGGTCTGCGGTTCGGGCATGAAGGCCATCATGCTGGGGCATGACCTGATCAAGGCAGGCTCGGCCGACGTCGTGATCGCGGGCGGCATGGAGTCGATGACCAATGCGCCACACATGGCGGCGGTACGCACCGGCTTGCGCTACGGCGATGGTTCGCTGGTCGACCACATGGCCTGGGACGGCCTGACCAATCCGTATGACGGCAAGTCCATGGGCGTGTTCGCCGAAGCCTGTGCCGACAAGTACCACTTCACGCGCGAAGCGCAGGATGCATTCGCGGCAGAATCGGTGCGGCGCGCGCAAGCCGCGGTGAAGGATGGATCGTTCGCCGACGAGATCACCACCGTCACCGTGCCCGGCCGCAAGGGTGAGGTCGAAGTGTCGGTCGACGAGACGCCCGGCAAGATCGACCCGGCCAAGATCCCGACCCTGAAGCCGGCGTTCCGCAAGGAAAACGGCACCGTCACCGCGGCAAGTTCATCCAGCATTTCA
>DASSRT010000227.1:0-2927 GCA_035701705.1 Rhodanobacteraceae bacterium | reverse complement strand
CCAGCGGCATGTGGAACGGATGCAGCCCGTGTTGTGCGAAGGTGTCGGCGAGTTGCTGCATGCGCGGTTCGTGCGACACCGGCGGGTGCGCGTAGGGCCCGCTGCGCGGTGGTTCGGTGGGATCCTCGCCGGCGGCGCCGTGCACGTGGAACAGCCGTTCGGCCTCGTCGTAGTACGGTGCGAACGTGGCGTACTTCAGCGGCCACTCCGGGGAGATGCCGTCGGCGTGCGTGATGCGCTCGAAGTCGCGCTTGCGCAGGCGGAACAGCGCGGCGCCGTACATTTTCGAGTTGCCGCCGACGAAGTAGTGCAGGCCCGGGTGAAACGCCGTGCCGGTCTTGTCGTACCAGGTTTCACGGGCCTGGTAGGCGTTCTCCACGAACACCTTGCGTGGATCCCAGTTGGCGGCTTCACGCGTCAGCCAGTCGCCGCGTTCCAGCAGCAGTATCCGCTTGCCCGACGGCGCCAGCCGCCGCGCCAGCGACGCGCCGCCGGGTCCGGAGCCGATCACGATGATGTCGAAGTGATTGTCTGCCATGGCCCGCCTGCACGTTGCAAGATCGCTGCGTTTGTATCACGCAGGCTCGTGAAGGGCAGGTGTTTGGTGGCGGACGGATTGGACGGACACCGGCGCGCGGCTATACTCGCGCGGTTGCCTGACGTCGGCGGGGGGTTCCGCGGACGCAACGGAACCTGACCATCTGGGAGTTCGTCTGTGAGCACGCATCTCACCCCGTCCGATCGTACCTTCATGAAGCACTTCGCGATCCTGATCGCGGTCCTCGGCACGATGGCCGTGGGTTTCGCCATTATCGGTACGCTGGTATGGGCATCGAGCCCGACCTACAGTCGCGAGGGCGAAGTGCAACGCGCTGGCGCGCGCATCACGCCGGTGGCGGCGGTGTACGCGGGCAAGGCCGGCGCTGCCGCGGCGGCGGCAGCCGCACCGGTCAGCTCGGGACCGTCGCCTGAGGAAGTGGCCGCGGCGAATGCGGCCTACAAGTTCGATCCGGCCAAGGGCAAGTCGCTGTACGACGGCACCTGCGCGGCCTGCCATCAGGCGACCGGCGAGGGCGTGGCCGGGGCGTTCCCGCCGCTCAAGGGCAACCCCGCGGTCGCCGATGCCGACGCGAAGACGCAAATCGAAACCATCCTGAACGGGCGCCACGGCACCGTCATCCAGGGCAAGACCTATCCGGGCGCGATGCCGCCGTTCGGCGGCCAGTTCAGCGACCTGCAGATTGCCGACATCGCCAACTACGAACGCTCGTCGTGGGGCAACCACGGCAAGCCCGTCAGCGCGAAGGACGTCGCGGCAGTCCGCGCCAACGGCGGCAAGTAACGTCGGCAGGCAATCAGCGTGTGCCGGCCTCGGGCGGCACGCATGTCAGATTCGCGCAACTCGCCGCGTATCACCCCGCAATATAGCGTTGCAGGTGATCGATCTCGGTCGCCTGGTCGTCGATCACGGCCTTCACCAAGTCGCCGATCGAAACGATGCCGACCAGCCGATTGTTGTCGATGACCGGCAGATGGCGTACGCGCAATTGCGTGCACAGGCGCATGCACTCGTCGACGGTCGCCGCCGGCGACACGCTGGTGGGCGCCGGCGTCATGATGTCCGCCACCGGTGTTTCGCGCGAGGAGTGGCCCTTCAGGATCACCTTGCGTGCGTAATCGCGCTCGGTGACGATCCCGGCCAGCGCCTCGCCGCGCATCACCAGCAAGGCGCCGATGCCGCGCTCGGCCATCATGCGGATGGCATCCAGCACCGGTGCTTCCGGCGCGATCGTGTAGACCGCGTCACCCTTGGTTTCCAGCAGATGCTTTACCTGTCGCATGGCAGGCCTCCTGCGGGGCGCGTTGGTGACTCGATTTTAGCAGGCTGTTGAAAAAGTGCTGTCCTGCGCTTTTTCAACACGCCGAGTCCGGCACAGGTCCGTACTCGGCTTCGTCGAATCAAGCGCTTGCAGTGCTTGATTCGCGGCCGGCCATCCATGGCCCGCACCAGCAGGGTGTTTTGCTACACCCTGCTAGCGCTTGCGATGGCGACGGTGCGGGTCGGTGTCCGCCGGTTTTGCGGGGTGGGCGGCGAGGACGTAGTCGACGCCGCCGAGCTGGCTCATTTGCCGCTCGATCCAGGCGGCCCGGCGTTGCACGTAGGCGGATGGCCGGTCGGCATGCCAGCCGCGCGGATTGGGCAGCACCGCGGCCAGCAGCGCGGCCTGGTGTTTGCTCAGGCGCGACGCCGGTTCGTGGAAGTACGCCTGCGAGGCGGCTTCGACACCATAAATCCCGTTGCCGAGCTCGGCGATGTTGGCGTACACCTCGATCACGCGGCGCTTGGGCCAGGTGATGTCGATCAGGACCGTGAAATACGCTTCCAGTCCCTTGCGGAAAAAGCCGCCGCCGCTCCACAGGAACAGGTTGCGCGCGACTTGCTGGGTAATGGTGCTGGCACCGCGCAGACGGCCGCCGGCTTCGGCGACGTCGATCGCGGAACGAATCGAGTCGAGGTCGAAGCCGTGGTTGAACGGAAATGTCTGGTCCTCGCCCGCGACCATCGCCAGCGGCGCGGCCGGCGCGATGCGGTCGAACGGCACCCAGTGATAGTGGATCGCGAAATCGTGCTGGCCGTGCCAGGCCTGCGCGATGCGGCGTTCAAGCATGTAGGCGCTGGTCGGCGGTGGCACGAAGCGCAGCACCAGCACTTCGAGCCAGGTGACGGCGACGAATCCGACGATGCCGAAGAACAGCCAGCGCAACAGGCGGCGCGCAACGCTGCGGCGCGGCCGCCGTGCGCTGCCCCGAACGCCCGCGGCTGCGGTCATGCCGGGAAGGCAAGCGCGCCGCCGCCCACCCAAACCTCCGCCGGTTGCGCCTTCGAGTACAGGAAGCCCTGCATGTAGCGGCAACCCAGCTTGCGC
>DASSRT010000226.1:0-2082 GCA_035701705.1 Rhodanobacteraceae bacterium | reverse complement strand
GGCGCGCAGGCGATCCACCCCGGCTACGGATTCCTGTCGGAGAACACCGGCTTCTCGCGCGCCTGCCGGGACGCCGGCATCGTCTTCATCGGCCCCGATCCGGAGAGCATCGAGGCGATGGGCTCGAAGGCCGCCGCCAAGCACCTGATGCGCAAGCACGGCGTGCCACTGGTTCCCGGCTACGACGGCGACAACCAGGACAACGCCTACCTCGCCGAACAGGCCCACCAGATCGGCTACCCGCTGATCCTCAAACCCTCAGCGGGCGGTGGCGGCAAGGGCATGCAGATCGTGCGCAGCGATGCCGAATTCCCGGACGCGCTTGCCACCGCGCAACGCGTCGCCAAGGCCGCGTTCGGCGACGCTTCGATGCTGCTGGAGCGCTACATCGAGCATCCGCGCCACATCGAATTCCAGGTCTTCGGCGATCGCCACGGCAACGTGATCCACCTCGACGAGCGCGAATGTTCGGCGCAGCGTCGCTACCAGAAAGTGCTGGAAGAAACGCCCTCGCCTTTCCTCGACGACGCACGCCGCGCCGCGATGGGCGCGGCCGCGGTTGCGGCGGCCAAGGCCGTGAACTACGTCGGCGCCGGCACGGTTGAATTCATCGTGGGGCCAGCCGGCGATTTCCATTTCATGGAAATGAACACGCGCCTGCAGGTGGAGCATCCGGTCACCGAAATGACCCACGGCCTCGACCTGGTCGAGTGGCAGCTGCGGATCGCCAACGGCGAAGTGCTGCCGCTGACGCAGGACCAGGTGCACTCGCACGGCCATGCCATCGAGGCGCGGCTGTACGCCGAGGATCCCGACAACGGCTTCCTGCCAAGTTCGGGCAAGCTCGTGCGCCTGCAATTGCCCGCGGCGTCCACACACGTGCGGCTCGATGGCGGCGTCATCGAAGGCGACACGGTGACGATCTTCTACGACCCGATGATCGCCAAGCTGATCGTCTGGGACGTGGATCGTCCTTCCGCACTGCAACGCATGCGCGAAGCGCTGGCGGAATGCGAAATCATCGGCTTGAAATCGAATGTCGCGTTCCTGGAACGGCTGCTGCGCCACCCCGCCGTGGTCGAGGGCCGCATCGACACCGGTTATCTCGATCGCCATCTCGATGAATTCGTGGCGGGCGAATCGCAACCAGCGACAATCACGATATTCACCGCCGCGGTCGCCGCCTTGATGCACGACGAGCAGCGTGTCGCCGCCAACCCGGCCGACCCGTACTCGCCATGGAACGTGGCCGACGCGTGGCGCATCGGCCACGCCGGCAAGCGCATCGTGGCGCTGGCACTGGGCGATGCACGCCACGAAATCGAGGCGTGGGGATTCGGCGGCAGCTACAAGCTGAAGCTCGGTGAGGTGACCTGCAACGTGACCGGTGCACGTTGGGACGGGCGCAACTTCAGCGCGCGCCTTGACGATGAAGCGCGCAGCAGCGACGTGCGGGCGGATGCACATCGTGTGCTGCTGCACGACAACGCGGGCACGCGCTGGCGCTTCCAGCGCGTCGCGGCCTTCGCGTGGGAAGCCAGCGACAGCGCCGGCGGCGACCAGATCGTCGCGCCAATGCCGGGCAAGATCGTGCTGGTGAAGGCCAAGGCGGGCGACAAGGTCGAAGCCGGCCAGGAGCTGTTGGTGATGGAAGCCATGAAAATGGAGCTGTCACTGAAGGCGCCGCGCGCCGGTACCATCCAGAGCCTGTCCGCTTCCGCGAACGACTTCGTCGAAGCCGACACCGTGCTGGTGCGTTTCAGCTGACCGCGTGATGGCGAGGGACGCTCGATGACGATGCGCTGCACCACTGTGGGGCTGGGGTTGCTGGTGCTGCTGGCATGCGCGCATCCGGCCAATGCGGCGGCGCCCGATGGCCCCGGCGTGCAAATGCTGAAGGTCGAAAACCATCAGGGTGCGCGGGCATTTTTTGAAGCTGCATTGCGCAAGCATCCGCAAGACGCGCAGGCCATGGCCAGCATGGCCAAGCTTGAACTGACCGAAGGCCGCAACCAGGCCGCGGTGACGTGGGCGAAGCGCGCGGTGGCGTCGGTGCCGACGGATGCCGAGTTCCAGATGCTG
>DASSRT010000225.1:0-12570 GCA_035701705.1 Rhodanobacteraceae bacterium | reverse complement strand
ACGTTGTTGCGGAAGTAGGACAGCAGCACCGCCTTCTCGCCCTCGACCGCCAGCACGTCGCCCAGCGGATGCGCGACGCGATGGATCCAGCCCATCTGTTCGGCATAGGCGATGATGTCGGCGGGCGCCATCGGGGTCACCGTGGTGCGATCGGAATAAGGCAGTTCGGTGAGGATGCCCTTCATCAGTTCCAGCTGCGCCAGCAGGTCGCTCTCGGCCAGCGCGTGCCGCGGTGCGGCCAGCAAGGCCAGCGCGATCAGGTTGATCGGATTGACGTCGGCGGCGCGGTTGATTTCGACCTGGATGCGCTGGGCCAGGGTGTCGATCACGCCCGGCAACCATTCCGGCCGCGCCTCGCTGCCGGACTGCGCGCGCCACTCGGGGTCAGCGGCATCCAGCAGTGGATTCAACAGCACCGGCTCGCCGAAGTTGAGCGTCACCCGCCCGTAGTGTTGGCGCAGCGCGCGCAAGCCGCGCAGGATGCCGAGCCACGACTCGCCTTCCTTTTTCTGGCCCGACAGCTCGCCGATGTACGAACGGCCTTCCATCAGCTTTTCGTAGCCGATGTACACCGGCTGGAACAGCACTGGCCGACGCGGCGCGCGCAGGAAGGCGCGCACGGTCATCACCAGCATCCCGGCGCGTGGCGCCAGCAGGCGCCCGCTGCGCGAACGCGTGCCCTCGACGAAATACTCCAGCGGCACACCGCGTTGCACCAGCTGGCTGACGTATTCGGAGAACACCGCCGAGTACAGCGCGTTGGCCTTGAAACTGCGGCGCAGGAAGAAGGCGCCGCCCTTGCGCAGGAACGGCCCCAGCACCGGCAGGTTGAGGTTCACGCCAGCGGCGATGTGCGGCACCACCACGCCGGACATGTGCAGCTGGTAACTCATCAGCACGTAGTCGGCGTGGCTGCGATGGCAGGGCACGTACACCACTTCGTGGCCCGGCGCGACCGCGCGCACGCTGTCGAAGTGGTGCATGGTGATGCCGTCGTAAAGCTTGTTCCAGAAGTTCGACAGCAGGAACGACACCGAGCGCACGAACGGCGGCGAATAATCCGCGGCGATCTCGCGCGCGTAGTGTTCGGCGCGCTTCCAGGCTTTCGCGGCGCTGAGGTTTTCCTTGGCCGCGGTGGAGGTGATCGCCGCACGCACGCTTTCGGCATCCAGCACCGAATCCATCACCGTGCGCCGGTGCGACAGGTCCGGCCCGATCACCGCGGTGCGCACGCGCCGGAAATGCGCGCGCAGCACCCGCGCCAGTTTGCGCTGCAGGCGCGGGATCCGCTCGTCGGCCGATTCCTCGCGCAGCGCGCTCAGGGAAATCGGCGGCGAAAACCGCACGATGGTGTCGCGTCCGTTCAGCAGCAGCGCCAGCAGGCGGCGGAAGTGGCCGACCACCGCCCAGTTTTCCGAGAACAGCACGCTGAACCAGCCGGATTCCCGGTTCGGCGCTCGGCCCACGTAGATCGCGACCGGCATCAGCTGCACGTCGCTGTCGGGGTCGGTTTCCAGCGTTCGCAGGATCTGCCGGATCATGTTCAGGGCATAGCGGTCGCGGTCGCGGCGCTGGAACCAGCCCCCGGTGCCGCGCATCGCGAACATCGCGCGCCGGCGCCGGCCCAGCCCCGGCATCGCCGTCAACGGGCTGGGCAGGCCGGCTTCGCGGCAGGCCCGTTCCAGGATCAGGCTGTCGGAAAATCCGCTGCGCTCGATGACATAGATGACCGGCGTGTTGGGCTTCAGCAGCGCCACCGGCTCGGCCGGATCGCGCTTGACCCGCACCCACGGCGCCAGCAACGCACCCCACAGGGCACGCCACCAGCTGGAATGCACCAGCGCGTCGCGGCTCAGGTTTTCTGTCATGACGTGGGCCATGGGTGCTCGAACAAGCTGCATTCGTGATTCCGGTTCACTCGATCGGGGATTGTCCCACAACGCCGGCTGCAGGCCCCGCGGCGCAGGCCCGGGTCGGCGCCGACACTCGCGCGATCCCGGAATTGCCCGTGGGATGCCAGAAAACGGTCAGATTTGGGGGTGTGCAGCGCTCGGCCGCGGCGTCGTGGATGCTGGTATCGCGGGCGTGGCCACACTGGACTCCGGCGTCGGGTTGACGCTGCCGGCAGGCGCCGCCGATGCCGCCGACGCGGGGTGTGCCTTGCGCCAGGCATCCAGCAGGGCCGCGTCGTACCAGTGGCCGTCGACCCGGCGCATCGCCCACTCGCCGGTCATCGGCGTCCCCGCAATGGTCAGGTGCAACTGCACCACCGCTTCGTCGCTGACGATCGACACGATGGCGGGCTTGGCGTCATTCAGGCTGGACGCCAGATGCAGGCCGTAGATGTCGAGCAAGCCCTGCAGGCCGTTCCAGATGATGCCGTAGTCGCGCATGCTGGTGGCGTAGTCGAGGGCGCGCCATTGCTGCAGTGTCTGCACATGCAGCTGGCGCGCGGTGGCGCAGACGAGGTCGATCGCCTTGGCCAGCTTTTTCTTGTCGCCGAAATCGACCTTGGCGACATGGGCATCGATGGCTTGCAGCACCTGCAACGCCAGCAGCCGTTGCCCGGACCCGAGTTGCGGGGAATCATTGATCAGCTGCTTGCCGGTCGCCGCCAGCACGCTGGCAAATACCGGCGGCAGGCCCTTGCCATCGCCGTTGGCCAGTTCCGGCTGCAAGCGCTTCAGCAACGCAGCTTCGGCGCCCGCCGCGGTCAGCATCTGCATCACCTCGGCGAACTGCTTTTGCTCCGCAACGGAGGCCGGCTGCGGATGCGCATGCTGCGTGTCCCATTCCTGACGCCATTGCGCGTAATCGGCGGGCGGCAGGCGGTTCTTCATCAAGCCGTCGAAATCGCCGCTGACGGTGAGCCGCAGGTTGGTGGAAATGGCCTTCTCGGGCGTGACGTTGCTGGGTGGCGGCGGGGCCGGGTGGCAGGCTGCGAGCAGCGCACCGAGGATGCACGCTGCAGCCAGTGCGACGGCGCGCCGGCGGACGGGAACGGGTTGGTTGAGGCCACGCATGCGTCGGAGTGTGGCGAGGCAGGGCCCGCGAGGCAAGCCGCTCGCTGTGCCCAACCCGTTTCAGCCGGTCGCCGCGTCGATCTGGGCGATCATGAAGCCCGCCATCGCGGCGGGATCCGGCGCCAGCCGGATCGGGCGGCCCACCACGATGTAGTCCGCGCCGTGTGCGAAGGCGGTCGGCACATCCACCGTGCGCTTCTGATCGTCGCCGGAGGCCACCGCCGGGCGAATCCCGGGGCAGACCGTGAGCAACTCGCGACCGAGTGCCGCACGCACGCGCGGCAGATCGGCGCCCGAGCAGACCACGCCGTCGATGCCCGCCGCCTGCGCCAGACGCGCGCGCTGGATCACCACGTCGGCAGGATCGCCCTGTACACCCAGCGCGGCGAGATCGGCCGCATCGTTGCTGGTCAGCACGGTCACCGCCAGCAACTGCAGCGAACCCTTCACCGCCGCCGCGGCTTCCAGCATCGCGCGGCTGTCGCAATGGATCGTCGCGAACGTCACCGGATACGCTGCCAGTCCGCGCACGGCGCCGGCGACGGTCGCCGGCACGTCGTGGAACTTCAGGTCGGCGAAGATGCGCTTGCCGCGGCTCGCCAATTCATCCAGCACCCGGAAATAGTCGCCGCCTGAGAGCAACTCCAGGCCGATCTTGTAGAACGACACGGCATCGCCGAGGCGATCCATCCAGGCCACGGCCTCGTCGTAACCGGGAACATCCAGCGCGAAGATCAGGCGATCGCGGGCAGCGGTGGGCGTGGCGTGCGGCATGCGAATTCCTGCAGTCGATTCGCGCGATTTTAGCGGGCGCGAACGCTGCCGTCTTGATGCACTGGCGTAACATGGATGCGATCTGCACTGCGCCGCGCGGCTTCGCCGTCGGCGCGCCATCGAAACGGTGAACTCCATGGCTACAACCAGCTTCGAACAACGCGCCTGCGGCGCCCTGCTGGGCGCGCTCATCGGCGAAGCGCTGGGCGTCGGCCCGCATTGGTACTACGACCTCGACGAATTGCGCGCCACGTTCGGGCCATGGATCGACGACTACACCACGCCACGGCCGGGGCGTTATCACGAGGGCCTCAAAGGCGGGCAATCCTCGCAGGCGGGCTGGCTGCTGGCCCTGACCATGCGTTCGCTGGCCGAACGTGGCGGCTACGACGAAGCCGATTTCTGCGCACGCATCGACCACGACTTCTTCCCGCTGATCGACGGCACGCCGCGCTGCGGCCCGGGCGGCTACACCAGCCAGTCGATGCGCGAAGCGTGGCGCTTGCGCGTGGTCGAACGCAAACCGTGGGGCGCCGTGGGCGGCCATGCCGATGACACCGAGGCCGCCGAGCGCGCGCTCGCGATCGCGGTGCGCTACGCGCGCTCGCCACGCAAGCTGGCGCAGGCCGTGAGTGCCAACACTGCACTCACGCAGGTGGACGCCAGCGTCGGCGCGCTGACCTGCGCGTACGGCGCCGCGCTCGGACTGCTGGTGCAGGGCGAATCTTTCGACGACGGCATCTCCGACAAATTGATGACACGGGTGCGCGACGGCGAATTGCCGTTCCACGCGGTGACGTCCGCCGGCGAAGGCGTGGTGTCCGCGGGCGCCGAACACGCACACGTCGCGGGCCAGTTCCCGTCACCGGATGCCTTGCTCTCGATGGGCACCAGCGCGCGCGCCGCGCACGACCCCGGCGTGCAGATCGAACCAGCGTGGAAGGTGTCGCAGGTCTACGGCATGCCCTGCGCGATCTACTACCAGCTGCCGGCGGTGTATTACCTCGCCGCGCGTTTCGCCGATGATTTCGAAGCAGCGGTGCTGCACGCGATCAACGGCGGCGGCCAGAACCAGGCACGGGCGATGCTGACCGGCGCACTGGTGGGCGCGATGGTCGGCATCGACGGCATCCCCGAGCGTTTCATCACCGGTCTCGAAAAATCCGGCGAATACCTTGACCTGGCTCAGCGCATCGCGCGCCAGGCCGCGCAAGACTGAGCACGGGTTCATCACGGCGGCTTGCCTGGAATGATCCCGTTGAGACACGAGGAACCGCAAAAGGAGCACCAAGGCCATGGCCACCAGTTACGACGTCCAGTTGCTGCGCAAGCGCGCAGTCGCCGAAGGCACCACCGAATTCACGTTGGCCAAGCCGCCCGGTTTTGAATACCGCGCCGGCCAGTTCGGCGACCTGGTGTTGCCACCGTCCACGGGTCTCGACGACAGCAACAACAAGCACGGCTTTTCGTTCGTGAGTGCGCCGTTCGAAGACACCCTGCGGATGGCGACGCGCATGCGCGGCAGCGCCTTCAAGAACGCGGCGGCCAAGGTGCCGGAGGGCACCATGGTGAAACTGCTGGCGCTGTGGGGTGATTTCACGCTGCAGAAAAACACCAGCGTGCCGGCGGTATTCATCACCGGCGGCATCGGCATCACCCCGGTGCGCAGCATCATCGCGCAGGCGACGCACGACCACACCGCACACCAACTCACCCTGATCTACGCCAACCGCACGCCGGCGCTGGCGGCCTACACCGACGACTTCCAGGCTTTCGCCACCGCCAACCCGCGCTTTCGTTTCGTCCCGGTGTACACCGCGACCCAAGGCCACGTGAATGCCGACACCATCCGCCGGAACGTGCCGGACATCGGCGCATCGCGCTTCTATCTGTCCGGCCCGGAGGGGATGGTGAAAGCCATGCGCGCGTTGTCGATGGAAGTGGGCGCCGACGAAGACAACATCCGCACCGAGGAATTCGAGGGCTACTGAGCGCCGCCGTCAGGCATCAACTGCGCAACAGCTTGCGCACGGCCGGCAGGTTGCGCCGGCTGATTTCGGGGGTGGCCTCGCTGCCGGCAATCAGGGCGCGCACCGTGCCGTCCGCGTCGCGGCGCAAGCCCAGCAGCCGCGCGACCGGAATCAGGCACGCGCGATGCACGCGCACGAAGTGTTCCGGAAAAGCCTCCTCGATGGCTTTCAGGGATTGCTCGGTCAAGGCCTCGCCTTCCTCGCGATGCACGGTGACGTACTTGTCGTCGGCGCCGAGATACAGGATTTGCGCGATTGGAACGCGCACCGGTGCGCCGTGGGCCTGTGCGGCCAACACTTCGGTTGGACGCACGCGTTGGCGCAGGGCAGCCGCCCGTTGCAACGCTTCGCGCAGGCGTTCGATGCGCACGGGTTTCAGCAGGTAATCCGCCGCGCGCAATTCGTACGCGGTCAGCGCGTGTTCCTCGTAGGCGGTGCAGAACACCAGCTGCGGCGGATTCGGGATGGCGGCGAGGCGCCGTGCCACGCCGATGCCGTCCAGTCCCGGCATCGCGATGTCCAATAGCAACAGATCGGCGCGGGCTTCCACGCACGCAGCCAGCACGGCCTCGCCGTCGCCGACGCTGCCAACCACTTCGGCACCCTCGCAGTCGCGCAACAACGCGGTCATGCGCGCGCGCGCCAGCGGTTCATCGTCAGCGATCAGGATTCGCATCCGGCAACCTCACGATCACGCGATAGAGGCCGCCCTCATCGCGCGCCTCGATGCCGCCGCGCTCGCCGTAGTGATAGGCGATGCGCCGGCGGACGTTGTCGAGCCCGTGCCGGCTGCGCGACGGCGGCGCAGCGTCCGGCAATGGATTGGCGATCTCGATCTCGATGCCGGCATCGACGCGGCGCCCGGTGAGCGTGAGCGTGCCACCGCTGCGCAGCGGCTGGATGCCGTGGTAGACCGCGTTCTCGACCAGCGGCTGCAGCAGCAGCGACGGCATTTCCAGTGCGCGCGGCAGCGCAGCGAGGTCACGCTGCACCTTGAGACGATCGCCGAGGCGCAACTGCTCGATGGCAAGGTAGCGGTCGATGAGGTCGAGTTCCGTGCCGAGCGTGCCCGGCTTGTCTTCGGCGCCGAGCGCCGCGCGGAACAATTCCGACAAATCCTCGACCGTGCGCTCCGCGGCATCGGGATCGGTGCGTACCAGCGCGGCCACGGTGTTCATGCTGTTGAACAGGAAGTGCGGACGGATGCGCGCCTGCAAGGCGTCGAACTGCGCGCGCGACACGGCCGCGAGCCGCGCGCGCCAATCAGCGAGCACCTGGAAATAGCGCAACAACGCCGCCGCCAGCAACGCGGCCAGCACCGTGTTGCCGGCGACGAAGCGCGCGCCGGAACCCGGCGTGAGACCGGTGCCGAGCGTGTGGTCGATCCACGCCACGACCACGCTCGCGCAGGCCACCAGCAGCACCAGCGCCAGCCACGACAGCGCATAGCTGGCGACGCGCGGAAAGCGCGTGAGCAGCGGCGACAACCGGCACAGCACCAGCGCCGACAACAAGGCCAGCCATACCACGAAGGCCGACGCGGTGAAGAAGCCGCGCCACGCCATCCGCGCGTCCGGCGCGAGGGCGTCGACCATCACCACCAGCTCGGCCACGACCACGAGGGTGAACACCGCGCCGGCGTTGCAGAAATCCGGCAACGCGGGGTTGTCGTGGTGCGGCGGGGGCATGGATCCGGCCATGCGCGCAGTATGCCTCAGGCGGCCAACCGCGCCGTGAGCCACGTACCCAAGTCGGCGATCTCCGGCGGGCAGACCTGGTGCGCCATCGGATAACCGTGCCAATCCACCACGTAACCCCAATCACGCAGACGGTCGCGGGACCGCTCGCCGAGGTATTGCGGCACCACCGGATCGAAGGCGCCATGCGCCATGAAGATCGGCGTCGCGGCATTCGCGGCACTGCACTCCGCCTGCGTCGCCTCCGCGATCGGAAGATACGTCGACAAGGCGACGATGCCTGCCAGCCGTGTTGCATGCCGCAGGCCGGCCGCCAGCGCGATTGCGCCGCCCTGCGAGAAACCCGTCAGCACGATGCTGGATTCGGGCACGCCGCGCGCGACTTCGCGCGCGATCAGCGCATCGACTTCGCCGATCGACGCGCGCACACCGGCCGCGTCCTGCTTCTGCGCCAGATCGAAACCGGCGATGTCGTACCACGCGCGCATCGGCAGGCCACCGTTCAAAGTGATCGGGCGCACCGGCGCATTCGGGAACACGAACCGCAGCGGCGGCCATTCCGGCTGCAGCAATTGCGGCAGGATCGGCACGAAATCGTTGCCGTCGGCGCCAAGGCCATGCAACCAGATCACGGCGTGGCGGGGGTTGGGCGCAGTCTCGCGCTCGATGGTCGAAAGGGACGTGGGCATGGCGGTGATCGTAAGGCAGGGAGGGCCGCCACGCACACCGATGACTTTCGGCGCTTGCGATGGTAAGCGGCAACTGGCTAGGCTCGACATTTTTGACTGGGGATCGTCCATGAATCGCATTGCCATTGCCGTCCTGGCTGGCTTGCTGGTCAGCACGGGTGCATTCGCCGCGCCCACGCAAGCTGCGCCGGCAACACCCGCCGCGTCGCGCATCACCCTCGAACAGATCATGGCCAATCCCGACTGGATCGGGCCGCCGGTCGAGGACGAACACTGGAGCGTCGATGGCCAGTCGATCTATTACAAGCTGAAGCGCGATGGTTCACCAATTCGCGATCTGTACCGCGTCGCGGCCACCGGCGGCGCGCCGGTCAAAGTGAGCGACAGCGAACTCGCGGCTGCGAACGGCCCGGCGGTGTTCGACCGCAAGCACGATCGTGCCGCCTACCTGCTGCACGGCGATGTGTTCGTGCGCGACGTGGCCACCGGCAGCGTGCGCCAGCTCACCCGCAGTGACGCCTACAAATCGGGCCTGCAGATTTCATCCGACGGCCAGCTCGTCAGCTGGGCGCAGAACGGCAACGACTGGCAAATCTGGAATGCCGCCACCGGGCTGGTGTCGCCGGCCGCCACGCTGGAAGCCAAGCCCGATCCGGCCAACGCAAAACCGGACCAGATGGAGCGCCTGCAACTCAGTCTGTTCTCGACGCTGCGCGAGATCAAGGCCGACAAGGCCGCGGTGCGCGAACACAATGACCAGCTGGACGCAAGCAATCCCGCACGCGCGTCGGCGCCGTTCTATCTCGGCCGCAACGTGAAGGTGGTGATGACCTCGCTGTCGCCGAATGCGCGCTGGATGTTGGTGGTGACGCAACCGGCGTCGTATCAGGATGGCAAGCAGCCGGTGGTGGTGCATTACGTCAACGATTCGGGTTACCCGGAGACCGAAAAGGCGCGCCAGTACGTGGGCCACAACAACCCCGCGCCGCAGTCGTTCGTGCTGCTGGACCTGCAGGCGCACAAGCAATACGCGTTGTCGACCGATGGCCTGCCCGGCATCCACGACGATCCGCTGCATGACCTGCGCGCCAGGCGCATCGCCCAGCTGAAGAAAGAGGGTCATGCCACCGAAGCCGCCGCGCTGGCCGCACCGAAGACGCGACCGGTGTCGATCAACTACGTCGTGTCCGGCGAATCCGGCTACCCGGCGATCACGTGGAGCCCGAATGGCGAGAACCTCGCGATCGAGCTGGTGGCGAACGACCACAAGGACCGCTGGATCGAATCGGTGGACTTCGCCAGCCACAAGCTGGTGACGCAGAACCGCCTGACCGATCCGGCCTGGATCAACTGGAGCTTCAACGCGCTCGGCTGGCTGCCGGACAACAACACGCTGTGGTTCGAGTCCGAAGCCTCGGGTTACGCACAGTTGTTCGTGAAGCCGCTCGCCGGCAAGGCCCGTGCATTGACCGGCACCGGCTTCGAGGTTTCGACACCCGTGGTGTCGCCGGATGGCAAGTGGTTCTATCTGCGCTCGAACAAGCAGGCGCCTTATGACTACGACGTGTATCGGGTGCCGACGACGGGCGGCGCGTTGCAACAGGTGACGCACTACGAGGGCGTGGACGATTTCGTGCTCTCGCCCGACGGCAGCAAGCTCGCGGTGCTGCATTCGAGCGCCTACGTGCCGCCGCAACTGGCGGTCGTCAACACCGACGGCAGCAGCGCACGCGACCTCACGGACACGCGCACCGCCAAGTACAAGGCGTACTCGAAGCAATTCGTGCAGCCCCAGTTCGTCAAGGTGCCATCGAGCCACGGCCACTTCGGCATCTGGTCGAAGTACTACCAGCCCGCCGACTACGACACCTCGCACACGCACCCCGCGGTGATCTTCGTGCACGGCGCGGGCTACCTGCAGGACGTCTCGAAGAACTGGTCGTACTACTTCCGCGAGCAGATGTTCAACAACCTGCTGCTGCAGGAAGGCTATGTCGTGATCGACATGGACTACCGCGGCTCGGCCGGCTACGGCCGCGACTGGCGTACCGCGATCTACCAGCACATGGGCCATCCGGAACTTGAAGACCTGCTGGACGGCAAGGCCTGGATGGTGAAGAACCACCACGTCGACCCCAAGCGTGTCGGCATCTACGGCGGTTCCTACGGCGGCTTCATGACCGAGATGGCCTTGCTGCGCGCACCGGGCGAATTCGCCGCGGGCGCGGCGCAGCGCCCGCCTTCGGACTGGACCAGCTACAACGACGGCTACACCTCGGACATCCTCAACACCCCGCAACTCGATCCCGAGGCCTACAGGATTTCCTCGCCGATCGAATACGCGAAAAACCTGCAGGATCCGCTGTTGATCAACCACGGCCTGATCGACAACAACGTGATGCCGGGTGATTCGATCCGTCTGTACCAGCGCTTCATCGAACTGCACAAGAAGAATTTCTGGCTGTCGCTGTATCCGATGGAACGCCACGACTTCAAGCACGCCGATGATTGGTACGACGAGTACCGGCGCATCCATGAGCTGTTCACGCGCTTCGTGAAAGACAAGCACT
This sequence comes from Rhodanobacteraceae bacterium, assembly GCA_035701705.1. Taxonomy (GTDB): domain Bacteria; phylum Pseudomonadota; class Gammaproteobacteria; order Xanthomonadales; family Rhodanobacteraceae; genus 66-474. The sequence goes on along the minus strand of DASSRT010000225.1, from coordinate 1,787 downwards.
GACGCGCAACAGCCATCCCCCTCGATCCCCCTTCCTTCGGAAGGGGGAAGCAAAGCGTGTTCGGCACGAAGTACCAACGACCCCCTTCGGAACGAAGGGGGTCGCGCCGCAGGCGCGGGGGGATGCCGTCACGCGTCCCACTTCAACCCCGCGGCCTGCATAAAGCGTGTTCGGAACGAAGTACCAACAACCCCCTTCGGAACGAAGGGGGCGCGCGCCGCAGGCGCGGGGGGATGCCGTCACGCGTCCAACTTCAACCCCGCGGCCTGCATCCAGCAAGGGAACCGCGCCACGCGAACGGTGGTCCCAACCTGCACGATCCGCCTGTCAACGCGGACACCGGCGCGCGAAGGGAGCTCGACTTGGCAACAGGCACGGCGGATCCGGACTGGCCGCGCGCATGCAGGCGCGGTGCGGTCATCGGTTTGGTGTTGGCGTCGCATGCTGCCTTGCTGGTGGCGATCATGGTGCCGCCGCTGCCCAGGCGGCCAGCCGTTCGTGCCAGCCGTGACGCCGCCAACGTGTTGCGGGTCGAACTGTTGCCGGCAGCACGGCCATCCGCAGCGCCGCCGCCTTGGCCACACGCGCTGCCAACAGTCCGTGCGGCGCACCACACGACTGGAGGATCGCCGTTGCGCATGCAGCGCAAGCCTGCGTTGCAGGCAACCCTTGCACCGGCAACGGCCACGACCTCGGCAAATCCCATGCCCGTGTTTGTCGCTGGCGGCGGATTCGCCGCGCGCCTGCGCGCCGCGCAAGCCGGGCCCACCACGCCGGCACTGCCGGGCGGCCATCACTACCTTGCCGCCGACCTGCAATTCCAATCCATCGAGCAACGCAGCCTCGCCGGCAAGGTGCACAAGTTCGCGGGCATGCTCTTCGGCTGGTACGACCCGGCCTGCAAGAACATCGAGTACGAATTGGCCAAGAGCCGCGCGCAGATGCTCGCCGATGGTTACACGATGCGCGAGTTGCAGCAGCGACTGCGCGACCACCACTGCCGCTGAAAGCGTGGTGCCATCTTTTTGTCCATGGCTTGCGTCACTGTTCGCGCACGCACTGCCGGTGTAGCGTGCACGGGTTCACGCCCGGAGCCGCCTGCCATGTCCACACGCCCGCTGATCCTTGCCCTGCTCGCCGCCAGTGCGCTGTTCGTACTCACCCCGGCGTTGGCCGAACCGCCGGCCAACAGCGAGGCCGCGCACATCGATCGCATCCTCGCGCAGCGTGCGCAGATCGTCGAGATCCCGCGGGTGGCGCTGTCACCGAACGGGCAACGGCTGGCGTACATCGTGGAGCAGGCCGGCAAGAACCGGCTGGAAATCGCCGATGGGCGCGGCCGCCACGCACAGGTCGTCAAACTCGCCGGCGACTGCCGTCCGGAAGATCTGGCCTGGCAACCCGGCACCAGCACGCTCGCGGTGCTGACACGCTGCAAGGTCGATCCGACCAACACCAAACCGATCCAGAGTGCGATCGAATTGCTGGACGGCGGCGGCAAACATCCGGCACGCGTGCTGGCGACGCTGGATGGATTTGCGCAAGCGCTCAGCTGGACTCACGACGGCAAGCGGCTCGGGTTCCTGTTCGTGCCGGGCGCCACGCGCGCGCCTTACGCCACGGCGTCCGGCAATCCGCGGGTCGGCGTGATCGGCATCGAGCACGTGCAGGTTCAGCGCGTCGCAGCGATCGGGCTTGCCGGCGGCAACCCCGAACTGCTGACACCGGCGGGCCTCTACGCCTACGAATTTTCCTGGTCGCCCGATGGCACGCGCATCGCCTACACC
>DASSRT010000224.1:0-4349 GCA_035701705.1 Rhodanobacteraceae bacterium | reverse complement strand
GCCGATGCCCTCCAGCGACAACTTCATGGCGATGTCGAAGTTCTGGCTGGCGCGTGGCCCGAAGTAATTGGTGTGCGGATCGATCGCCGTGGCATAGGCGTTCATGAAGGTCTGGAACACGTCTTCGCTGTCGAGCTGGTGCACGCGGTCGAGATAATTCTCGTAGCGGCGCGAAAGCGTCTTGCGGATTTCAGCGTCGTCCTTGCCCGCAAGCTTCAGGCGGATCCAGTCATTCATGACGCGATGTTTCCACAGCGTGTCGAGCGCGGTCGTGTCGGCCGCCCACGCCGCCTTGTCGCGATCGAAGTCGTAGGTGGCGTCGCCGTCGAGGCTGAAACCCTTCTTCAGCAGTGCCAGCGCGTAGGCGGTGCGCTCGCCGGCGCGTTTTTCATAAAGGTTGAAGACCGCGAACGGCACCGACATGTCGCCGCTCCAGATCGCATCATCCAACTTGGTGCGGCTGGCCGCGAACTGGTTGACGTCGGCTTGCGTGAAGAACAACTTGCTGCCGTCAAGCGCCTTGAAATAGGCGTCGAAGATCTTGCCCGACATCGCGTCGTCGAGCGGCAGCGCCTCGTACTGGAAGCGCGTCAGCAGCCGTGCCGCCAGGATCGCGGCCTGTCCCTGCGCCGCAGTCGGTTTCAGATCCGGCGCGGCGGTCGCCTTGTACTTGGCGACCGGTGCGGCCTGCACGCTGGCCGCGGAAGCCGGGCAGGCGGTCGTCGACGCAGGCGCTGCGGCTTGCGCACGCGCGCCGAAGGCAACGACGAAGGCGATCAGGACTACGAAGACACGCTGCAACATGGATTTTCCTCGACGAGCCGGGCAATGCCGGTCGCGTGCGCCAGGGCGCGGATAGGGGGTAGATAAAGACGCCAGCCGTTCGCTGGCGGGTACGGGATCCGGCATTCCAGGCGGGTCCGGGCGCAAGCCGGCACTACGGTATCGGAAAACACGGGCGCGGGACACGGCCGCAAGTCACGCGGCGTCGGGCAGGGCGGAGTCCGCTTCCTGCGGCGACAGTCCGAATTGTCGACCCAGCTCAACAATCAGTACATCCTCGACATCGGCCAGCCGTGACGGGCCGCCCAAGTCTAGCATTTGTGTTACCTGAAGGCCCGCGTAACCGCAGGGATTGATGCGGTGGAACGGTTCAAGGTCCATGGCGATATTGAAGGCGAGGCCGTGGAAGGTACGCCCATGCCGGACCCGCAAGCCGAGCGCCGCGATCTTGGCGTCGCCCACGTATACGCCCGGCGCACCCTCGCGCCGCGCCGCCACGATGTTCCATTCGGCCAGGCTGTCGATGACGGTCTGTTCGATGCGATCCACCAGCGCGCGCACACCAATCTTCAGCCGGCGCAGGTCCAGCAGCGGGTAGGCAACGATCTGGCCGGGGCCGTGGTAGGTCACCTGGCCGCCGCGGTCGACATGGATCACCGGGATGTCGCCCGGCGCCAGTACGTGCTCGGGCCGGCCGGCCTGGCCCAGCGTGAACACCGGATCGTGTTCGACCATCCACAATTCGTCCGGCGTGTCGGCGTCGCGCGCATCGGTGAACGCCTGCATCGCGTGCCAGACGGGTTCGTAGGGCTGGCGGCCGAGACGGCGGACGAGCAAGGGCCGGGAACCGGGAACCGGGAATCGGGAACTGGCGGGTTTAGTTGACACAGACCCTGCAGGACATCGATGCGAGCTTCCGAAAAAACAAGGGAACCGCGCCACGCGGCGATGCCACGTTGTCCAGTTCCCGGTCCCTTGTCCCCGGTCCCGGTTTCACAACGTGTACCGTATATCCGGGTCTGCGCGCAGCGCCGCGTGCGCGGCTTCGTACTTCTCGCGCGTGGGGCAGTTGAAGGTGACGCTCACCGACACGTAGTTGCCCTGGCTGGACGCGCGCTCGCGCACGCTGGCATCCAGTACCGTGAGGCCGAGCGCGCGCAGGATCCCCTGTACGCGCTCGCGCAGGTTCGCATTGGCGTTGCCCATTGCGGTGATCTCGAAGCTGCCGGGGAATTGGAACCCCTGGCCTTCCTGTTTCTCGATGTTGTCGAGGTCGCGCATCACGCTGGCTCAATGCGATGCCGGCGGCGCGGCGCCGGACGCCGCCCCGATCGATACGCTCGGTGCCGGCGTGGTGGTGGTGCCGCCGTCGTGGTGGAACCACAGCAGGATCGCGTCCCACAGGCGCGTGAAGAAGCCGCCCTGCGGCGCGCCCTTCAGCACTACCAGGGGTTCGCTCACGAGCGGCTTGCCATCGAAGGTGACATTCAACGTGCCGACCTGCTGGCCCTTGGTGAACGGCGCGATCAGGCGTTGCGGAAACTCCAGCGTGGCCTTCAGCTTGTCGTACTGGTTGCGCGGAATCGTCACGCTGAGGTCGTGCGCGATCCCCAGTTGCAGGGCGTCGTCCTGGCCCTTCCACAAGCGCGGGGCGGCCAGGACCTGGCCGGCGGCGTACAGCCTGTGGGTGCGGTAGAAATTGAACCCCCAGTTGAGCAGGGCTTCATCGCCGGTGGTTGCCGCATTCATGTCGGGGCCGCCCAGGGTCACCGCGATCAGGCGCATGCCGTTGCGCAGCGCCGATGCGGCGAGGCAGAAGCCGGCCTCGCTGGTCGAACCGGTCTTGATGCCGTCCACCGACGGATCGGTCCACAACAGCGTGTTGCGGTTGTGCTGGGTGATGCCGTTCCACTCGAACGCCTTGATCGCCGAGATCTTGTACTCCTCGGGGAAGTTCGCGATCAGCGCGCGCGACAGGATCGCGATGTCGCGCGCGGTGCTGTAGTGGCCCGGCGCGGGGTAGCCCGAGGCGTTCACGAAATGCGTGCCGGTCATGCCCAGGCGCTGCGCATAGGCGTTCATCAGTTGCGCGAACGCCTGCTCCGACCCCGCGACGTGTTCGGCCAGCGCGATCGCGGCATCGTTGCCGGACTGGATGATCATGCCGTACAGCAGGTCTTTCAGCGGCACTTCCGAATTCAGTTTCAGGAAGCTGGTGGAGCCGTCGGTGCCGGCGCCGCCGGCGCGCCAGGCGTGCTCGGAAATATGCACCTTGTCGTCCATGTGGATCTTGCCGGCCGCGATCTCGGCGTTGACCACGTACTCGGTCATGATCTTGGTCAGCGAGGCCGGCGCGCGACGCGCATCCATGTCATGCGAGGTCAGGATCTGGCCATTGGCGTAGTCCATCAACACCCACGCCGCGGCGTTCGGCTGCGGCGCCGGCGGGATCGGCGTTTCCGGAATGGTCGGTACCGGCTTGGGCGGCGTGGAAGGTTTCGGCGGCAGGGCTTGCGCGGACAGCGCCCCGGTGAACGCGACCAGGCAGACCATCAATAGCGAACGTGCGATTTTCATCAAACTCTCTTTGTTTGTGCGATCGTCCCTGACCGCTGCATGTTGAAACGGTGCGACGGTCCTACCGCACACCTTGCTGGCAGACACCAGAACGGCCTCAAAGCCACCATCCCTGGCAAAAGCTCCGTGGCCCGACTTTTCAGGAAAGCTTGCGATCGTCCCTGATCGCTGCGTTGCAAAAGGCTAATCGTACGCGAGTCGTTCGCGCACATGAAGACCAGAACGGCCTCAAAGCCACCATCCATGGCCAAGAGCTCCGTGGACTGATTTTTCACGACAGCCGCTTCGCTCGATACCGTCAAAGCGTTTGTCTTTGCGTTGCTTCACTGTACCGTGACGTTGGCATGCGGCAAACCCGCGGAATCAAGCCTGGCGGTGGCGCGATCGACGGCATCCGCGTCGCGCAGCGGGCCGATCTGCACCCGCTGCAGCGTGCGGCCGCCGACGTCGGCCGCGACCACCCGCACCCGCCCGAGCTTCAGGGCCCGCACGCGCGCGGCGAGCCGCTCGGCATTGTCCGGATCGGCGAACGCACCGACCTGCACGTACAGATGTGGTACCCCGCCTGCCCGCATTGTGACCGCGGCGGCGGGCGCGGGTTCCGCGTCGGGGTGTGCCGGATCGATGCCGCGGACCTCGACCAGGCCAGTGCCTTTCGGCCAGATGCCGATCCGCACCGCGGCCGCCAGCGACAGGTCGATGATGCGGTTGGGTACGAACGGGCCGCGATCGTTGACGCGCACGATCACGCTTTTGCCGTTCTCGAGGTTGGTGACGCGCGCGAAGCTCGGCAGCGGCAACACCTTGCTGGCCGCCGAGAACTTGTACATGTCGTAGGTTTCGAAATCGGAAGTCTTGTAGCCATGGAACTTGCTGCCGTAATACGAGGCGATGCCGCGCTCGTCGTAGCCGGCCGCGGTCGGCAGCACCCGGTAGGTTTCGCCGCGCACGGTGTAGGGCGACTTGTTGCCGTAGCGCGAATGCGGCAG
>DASSRT010000223.1:0-9495 GCA_035701705.1 Rhodanobacteraceae bacterium | reverse complement strand
GTGTTGTTCCCCTCGTGGTTCTGGCACGGCACGGTGCCTTTCACCGGTGCGCCTGACGAATACCGCCTCACCATCGCATTCGACGTCGTTCCTGCCTGATCCAGCAAGCGCGACTCATCACGCTCCGTAGTATCACGCAAGAAAAAAGCCGCGCGGTTTGCACCGCGCGGCTTGAAGGTACGGCTTGGCCAGTCCTATCAGAACTTGACAGTGGCCCGGGCCCAGTAGAAACGACCGATCGTGTCGTAGGTGTTCACGTCCGTGTTGGCATTGAGCGTGATCGACTGCGTCAGGATCGGCGGCTGCTTGTCGAACAGGTTGTCCACACCGACCGACAACGTGGTGTTGAGCGGCTGGATGTCGTAGCTCGCCTGCACGTAGTTGTAGACCATCGACGGCACGCGGAAGGCGTACAACATTGATCCGCTCTCGCCGTTCTGGTTCTCGGCCGGGTTCATGCTGCCGGCTTCCTGATGCCCGATGTAGTCGATGCGCCACGAAGCATTCCACGGACCATCCTGCCAGCTCAGGCTTGCCTGGCCACGCACGCGCGGATAGGAACCCAGGGAGTTGTAGTAATGGCCAGCCTGATGGTAGACCTGTGCCCCGGGAACGCCCGGTGCCGTGTTGTCGTTGAACTCGGCGAGGTAGGTACCGAGGATCGAGAGGTTGAACTGACCCGGCAACCAGCTCATCTGCGGGATGCGGTAGGTCAGGCCGGCATCGACACCCTTGGTATCCAGACGGCCCAGGTTGAAGAACGGCTCGTTGATCACCGAGATCTGGCCGTTCGGGCGACGATGGATCAACGCGCACAGCGGGCTGCTGTTGTTGGCAAAGCACACCGACGCGATGGTCTGCGCCGAGTTGATGCCACCGGCGATGGTGTCGTTCAGGTAAATGCGCCATACGTCCGCATTCACCGTCAGGCCCGGCACGAAGTGCGGCGAATACACCACGCCCCAGTCGAACGACTTGCCCATCTCGGGCTTGAGGTCGAAGCCGGCGGCAACCGCACCCGAAAACACGCCGGTGGTCTGGGACAAGCCACCCTGCAGCGAGGCGAAGGTGGAGCCCGGGGGCACGTTTTCGCAAGCTGCGGAGTGCGCGGCGATCTCGGCTGCGGTCAAGTTGATGCAGGGATCGAGGAACGACGGCGCACTGCCACCTGCACCCGAGAACAGATTGCTGATGGTCGGGGCGCGGAACACGGACTGCACGGTACCGCGCAGCAACAGGTCTTCGATCGGCCGCCATTCGACGCCGACCTTCCAGTTGTTGGTGCTGCCGGCCAGCGAGTACTTGGAGTAGCGATCACCGATGTCGATGTTCAGGGCGTGCGCGAACGGCACGTCCTTCAGGATCGGGATGAACAACTCGGCGTAGGCTTCCTTGTAGCTGAATCCGCCCTGCAAGGGGCTGCTGCAGCTCGACTGCGGCACCTGGCACTGGCCGGTCGCCGGGTTGGCGAGCCGCAGGGCACCGACGATGCCGTGGGTGTACTGCTTGTCGTAGTCGAGGCCAACCGCCAACTGCATGTCGCCGGCGGGCAGGCTGAACAGCGGTCCGTTGGCGCTCAGCTCATAGCGACGCTGAGTCTGCAGGGTATTGCCGAAGAGCGTCGTGAAGTACGGCATCTCGTTCGCGATCGAGGCCGCGCTGTTGGCGTCGAAAATATTGAGCGGCGTGCAACCCGCGATCGCGGTACTGGCATCGCCCGGGGTGGTCACGCAGGTGGGCACGCCGTTGACCAGCATCGACGGGCCGAGCGCGTTGCGGAACGCAGTGTTGTAGGACGGATAGCCGACCAGATGCGTTTGCAGATCGATATGGCCGTAGTTGTACGAACCCTCCCAGTTCCAGGTGCCGATATTCCCGCGCAGGCCGAAGATGCCCTGGAAGGTGGTGGTGGCGTACTCGGAGCGACGCTGACCGACACCGGTGAAACGGTTCAAATAGTTGTACTGGGCATAGCCGCCGTTTGCCGTGGCATTAGCCGTGGACGGGCCAAAATCCACCCCGAACGGGTTGTACATGTTGTCCTTGGAAATGATCACGCCGTCGCTGAGCGCGTCGAACGGGATCGGCGCCACCGCCGAGGCCGAGGACGTGCGGTTGGTGAACATCTCCGCGAACGCCTGCACGTTGTCGGTCAACTGATAGTTGCCCTTCACGAACGCACTGGTGCGTTCCTGCGGCGTCAGGATGAAGTTGAGCAGCTGATAGTTGTACGAGTCGGCGCCAGCATCGTAGCAATGGTAGTTCGCCAAGTCGGTCGAAGTTTGACCAATCGCATTCAGCGAGACCGTGCCGCAGTCGAAGCCAGCCCCGCTGGGCGCCGTGGCCGCAACGCCATTGGAATCGGTGGTCTGCAGATAGGCGCGACCGAGCGGGTTGCGGCTGGAACCGAACGAGTAGATGTTGCCGTAGTAACGGTACAGCGCGTTCTTGGAGAAGTCGCGCAGGGCCGAGGAGACGGCGCCGAACTTGTTGTAATCGACGCCCGCAAGGATGCTGCCCTTGTCGGAGGTCTGGCCGAACATGAAGCTGGCGCCCTCGCGCTCGCCGTCATTACGGTCGGAAATACCGTAGTTCGCGGAGAACTGCGCGCCCTGGTAGTTCTGCTTCAGGACGAAGTTGATGACGCCGCCGATGGCATCCGAACCGTAGGTCACGGCGCCGCCGTCGTTCAGCACTTCGACGCGCTCGACCAGCTGGGTCGGAATCAGGTTGAGGTCGCTGTTCAACACGCGATGACCATCGACCAGGACCAGCGTGCGGGCGCTGCCGAGGCCACGCAGGTTGGCAAACGAGCCGCCGGTGCCGCCGCCGTTGTTGACGCGCGGATTGATGGGCGAACCCGTGATCTGCGGGAGACTCTGGACCAGGTCGCCCAGGGTCACCGCACCGGTGGCCTGGATTTCCTGCGCGCTGACCGTGGTCACCGGATTGGCGGTTTCCAGGTCGACGCGACGAATGTGCGAACCCGTGACCACGATGGTCTGCAGGGTTTGCGGTTGTTTCTGGTTATTCGTGGTGGTGGTGGCATTCTGCGCAAAGGCAGTACCGGTAATTCCCACGGCAGCCACGGCACCGAGCGAAAGCGCCGTTTGCACGGCCTTGGACAGCTCACTGCGGTCGAGTCTCATTGCACTCTCCAACGTTTTGGTGTGTGAAACAGTTTCGGGAAAGGTCCCCGTCAGGTATGCCGACGAGACCTCACTGGAACCCTCGGCAGGGTCGCATGCTAACAACTTCCTAACCATTTGGGAATCCCCCCGAAATGTATGCACGCGCGCGCCAACAAACCTCACTCATGGTCATGCGCTTGGCCGGCCGTATCCACCGCGGGCGGCTCGGCGAACAACATGAACGCGCCAGTATCCGCAGCCCCCGGTTTCCCGCTTGCAAGCCGTTGATATGCAGGTCAGTTCACGCGGCCCCAGCTCCGACGCGAACTCGCCGCCGAAAATTCCCTGGCGACTCGCCGGACCGCCGGTGCTACGCCCAGCGCCGTGTCACGAGGACGGAAAGGCGCTATCGGCCCGGTCCTGAACGCAGTTTGAACAAGGAGGCCGCGTCCGTTCCCCTACAGCATCGCCTGAAACGTGGCCAGCTGCCGCTCGTAGCGGCGCCAGGCACCGAAAACGCCCTTGATCCCTGCACGCGATTGCACGGCACTCAGGGTGCCCACGGAAGCCCGGTTGCGAGACGGATCCGTGCAGCCGGGTTCCCAGTCCAGCCCGCAGAAGGCGAGCACCTTGCGCATCGTGGCCGCGGTGTCGCCGACCAACTCGCCGTACGACACGTCAAGGATGCTTCCGGACATGAGCGCGTGCCAATGGGCCATCAGGCGCTGGTACTCGACATGCTGACGGGCGAGTGCCCGAAGGTCGAAACTGCAGGCATAGCGCGCCCCAAGCATGGCGCGGAAGTTCGAAAAGCAGACATCCATCGGCTCGCGTACCAGGTGCAGCAAGCGCGCTTGCGGCAGCGCCTTATGGATCAACCCCGCCAGCATGTAGTTCCAAGGCTGCTTGTCGATATACCAGTCGGCACCCGCAGCCCGCCACTGCGTCTGCGCCAGGTAACGGCGACCGATCTGCGGGTAGTCCAGTTCCGGCAGGCGCCGCAGCATCCGCTCATCCAGGAGCGCCCGCTGATCGGCGGACCAGCACAGCTGCCGAGCGAAGTCCTCGAGCTCTCCGGCAGACGTCACCCGCGAATGACTGCCGAGCAGGCGGTCCAGCAGGGTGGTACCCGAGCGCGGCAAGCCGATGATGAATATCGGCTGTGGCCCCTCGCCGGGGGCTGCTGCTGAACCCGATGCATGGTTCGCGGTTTGGCCGATCAACCGATCGACCTGCTGTCGCATTTGTTCGGGATCGACGGGATGCAACACCCGCATGATGGCATTGGCACTCGCCAATGCGTCCCAAGCGTCCTCATGGCGCCCGATATCTTCCAGTTCCTTGTAACGCGCGAATTCGAGCGCAGCATGGTCCTGCGTGCCATGTGCCACGCGGCGCAGACGGCGATCGAATTCATCCAGATGGTTGCTGTCCGCCGTTTGCGTGCGCAAGCGCGCAAGCTCGAGCGCGGCAACGCACGATGCGGGGTCCATGCGGAGACTGGCTTCGAAGTCATGCCCGGCCTCGCGCGGATGCCCGCAGATGACGTGCTCCAGGCCACGGGCAAACCGGAACTCGGCGCCATCGATACCCAATGCATGGGCACGGTCGAGCAATTGCAGGGCCCTGGCATCCTCACCCAGGTCCCGGCGCACACCGGCATGGCACACAAGGGCCGTACCCTGCTGCGCGCCGACCAAGGCCGCATGTTCGAGGATGTTGCGGGCCGCAACCGTTTCCCCGACCCTAACGAGCGCCACCGCCACGGCAATGATTGACATCGCATCGGGCGGAGCATCGGCTGCGGCCGCCAAAGTGTGCCGGGAAGCATCGCGTACCCGGTCCCCGGCCCAGGCGATGTGACCCAAGGTCATCTGGGCGGCGCTGTGTCGCGGTCGATGCTGCACCAGCGATTCGAGCACCGTGCGCGCCGCAATTTCGTTCCCGGCGCCCATGAGTGCGCGTGCCCGTTGCCACAAATCGTCAGCTGTCTGGTCAATCATGCATTTCGCGGAGGCGGGATCCCTGCCTGATCGACAGGTGGTCGGCAATCGAAAGCAGCGACGAGGGTTTCACCGGCACGCGCGATCACGTCGCGGCCAGTCACCAACCAACCTCTGCGAGACCAGCATGGCCAGCCTGAACGCAACGCACCCCTACAGATCCTGGTGGTACTGCACGTAAGGAACGCGACCCTGTGCGGGCGCGGCGCCATCCGGCCCGAACAGCAACGGCGCGCGCCCGGAGGTCCACACGTTCTGGGCGCCGAAGTTCAACTCACCGCGCCATGGCAGCCGCACGCTGATGCCGAGGTCAACGCCGCTCCAGCGCTGGGTTTGGTCGAGGGCGACACCCGGCAGGTTGGGATCCAGCATGTGGCCGACGATGGCGCCGCGTATGGCACCATGCTGGATGCCAATGCTGAGCGTGGTCTGGTCGAGGGTGTCATCACCGGCAAGGCCAGCCGACGGCAGGAATCGGATGCGGCCGACGCTGGCGCCGACCTCGACGCGGGTATCGGGCGCAACCCGGACCTGGCCACGTGCGCTGATGTTGGTGGCGGTGCTGTCGTTGAACCACAACGGCGCGGCGACGTCGGCACCGCCGGCAGCCGGCAGCACCCGCGGGAGCACGCTGTGGCGCGTACGCGCAGCACCGCCCTCGCTATGCGCCTGGCCGAGCGAAACATCCAGCTTGACACCGCGCCCCGCAAACCCGGCGCCCACTTCGCCTCGCTGCATCTCTGCCTGATTGGCATCGAAGCATGCAAGGTTCGTGGGCGCACCCGGCAATGCCGCCGCGCAAGCGGAGACCAACGGCGCCCAATGGACGGCCTGCACGCCTGCGTGGGCAGTGATTCCCGGTCGCGTGGTCAGGCTGACGCCCGCCCCGGTGCTGCGGGACTGGCCATCCAGCGCTGATGCAGATCGGCCCGGAATGGTCGTCGACGAATCGCCTTCGGCGGTGATCGAAAGCTTGGTGCCGCCGCGCTGCCACACCGGCACGGCCTTGTGCGGCTTGGCCTGCGTGCCCGGCACCGGCGCAATCACGACAGGTTCAATAACCGGCGACGTGGGCGTCTGGCCCAACGCCCACGCCGGCAGGGCAAGGCCCAGTCCAGCGAATAAGGCAGTGGCGAGCAATCGGCGCATCATGGGGTCGGATCGGGCATTGCCGGCACACAAAAACCGGCGACAGAACGGCAGTGTCTTTGGGCAGAAATTGTACGGCAATTCCTTACATTTTGCTAACAATTTGCAAACTGCCCGGTTCGCAAAGCAAGCGACAACCACCAGCCTCCGGAGCGGACGTGCGCCCCGGGCTACAACGCGAAGCGAGGCCCGGTTCAAACTAACGCACGCGCGCCGTGTTGCAGCGCCATCGGCAGGGTTACACTTCCACCTCACGCAGGGCTTGGACATCCAATGGCAGGCGACGTTCACCACTTGGCCGCCGCGGCCGACCAGCACCCGCCAAGCGCGGCGGCGGTGCTGCGCGCGGCTGGCGCCGTGTGGGCGGCCACCGATCTGGATGGCATCGAGTCGGCTGCGCGGGCATGGCTGGCACTGATGATCCCGGGCACGCGCCTGTACCGGCACGCCCGCGGCGACGCCTCGCTGCCGGCGGGTACCGCGGCCCATGTGCTGCAGATTCCCCTGCCGGACGACAGCAGTCTGGTAATCGCCGCCAGCGGCGACGCCCTCGACGCGGTGTTGCTGCAGGTCGCCGCGGAACGCATCACCGCGCGCGTGGATGCGCTGGGCAAGCAATCTGCGTTGGCCGCATCGGTGGACCAACTGGCTCGTGCCGAACGCCTGCAGCGCGCGCTGTACTCGATCGCGGACCGGGCCAGCGCCGCCGACACCGACATCACCACGATGTTCCGCGCCCTGCATGCAACCGTCGGCACCTTGATGTATGCAGAAAATTTCTACATCGCGCTTTACGACGCCAAGCAGGACAGCGTGCGCTTCCCCTACTACGCCGACAGCGTGGACCCGGAGCTGCCGTATCCGTCCGACGACATGCCGATGGCGGACATCCTGCACGGACCAACCTGGTACGTGATCCACGAAGGCAAGCCGTTCATGGGCTCGCTGGACGCCATCGGCCGGCAGGTTTCGGGGCCGTTCCGCGGTTCCGGGGCAACCTGCGAGGACTGGCTGGGCGTGCCGCTGCTGCGCGGCAACAAGGTGGCCGGCTGCGTAGTGGTACAAAGTTACGACAAGATCCATCGCTACGACGCCGAGGATCGCGCGCTGCTGGTGTACGTGGCCCAGCACATCCAGACCGCGCTGGAACGCCGCATGGCGCACGCCGAACTGGAGCACCGCGTCGAGGAACGCACCGAAGCGCTGCGCGATGCCAACCGCGTGCTGCAACAGCAGGTGCTCGAACGCCAGCGCGGTGAGCGCCTGCAAGCCGCGCTGTTTCGCATCGCCGAGCTGGCCAGCACCACCGACAGCATCGAAAATTTCTACGCGGCCGTGCACCGGGTGGTCGGCGGCCTGCTGTATGCGCGCAATTTCTACATCGCGCTGCTTTCCGAAGACGGCACCGAACTGACCTTTCCGTATTCGGTGGACGAACGCGACCGCGAACGCAATCCGCGCAAACTCGCCGACGGCCTCACCGAATACGTGTTGCGCAACAGCACCGCGCTGCTCGCCAATGCACCGGAGATCGCCAAGCTGCGCGCGGAAGGCAAGGTGGCGCAGCATGGCCAGGATTCGGTGTGCTGGCTGGGCGTGCCACTGGTATGCGCGGAACACACGGTCGGCGCGCTGGCGGTGCAAAGCTATTCGCCCGAGCACCACTACACGCTGCGTGACCAGGAACTGCTGACCTTCGTTTCCTACCACATCGCCAATTCGCTGGAACGCGTGCGCGTTGCCGAATCCCTGCGGCGTGCGTATTCCAACCTGGAACACCGCGTCGGCGAACGTACCCGCGCGCTGGCCCTGGCCAATCGCGACCTGCGAGCGCAGATCGCGGAACGCGAACGCATCGAGGCGCGCCTCAAGTACGAAACGCTGCACGACTCGCTGACCGGCCTGCCCAACCGCAGCCTGCTGATGCAGCGTCTGGAACGCGCACTCGAGAACTACCACGCCGACCCGCGCAAGAGCTTCGCGGTGTTGTTCATGGATCTCGACCGCTTCAAGGTCATCAACGATTCGGTCGGCCACTTGATCGGTGATGACCTGCTGTTCCAGGCCGGCGGCCGTATCCGTTCGTGCCTCAAGTCCGAAGACGTCGTCGCGCGCCTTGGCGGCGATGAGTTCGGCGTGCTGCTGGAGGGCATCGACGACACCCAGCATGCCTGCGACATCGCCGAACGCATCATCGACAACCTCAACGCGCCATTTCGCCTCGCCGCCAAGGAACTGTTCACCTCGACCTCGATCGGCATCACCTTGGCAGCGCCGCATTACCGGCATCCTGAAGAACTGCTGCGCGACTCGGACTCGGCGATGTACCGCGCCAAGGCCGACGGCCGCCATCGCTACGCGGTATTCGATGAAGGCCTGCGGCAACAGGCGGTGTCGCTGCTGGAAGTCGAAAACGACCTGCGCCGCGGCTTGACCCGCAACGAATTCGTGCCGTACTACCAACCCATCGTCGACAGCGACGACAACCAGGTGCTGGGCTATGAAGCCCTGATGCGCTGGAACCATCCGCAACGCGGCATGCTGCTGCCGGGTGAATTCATCAGCGTCGCCGAGGACACCGGCATCGTCGAAACGCTCGACTGGCAGATCTTCGAGCAGGTCTGCCGCGACGCCCACAAGGTGCTCGGCGATCGCGACCGGTTTGTCGGCGTCAATCTTTCCGCCACCCACTTCCGCAATCCCGAACTCGACCGCCGCCTGTTGCAGTTGCTGGAAGCGCACGCGGTACCGCCGTCGCGCTTCCGGGTGGAAGTCACGGAGCGCGCGCTGCTGGAAAACACTCCCGCGGTGAAGCGCACCCTGCAGGTATTCCGTGGCGCCGGCATCCGCATATCGCTGGACGATTTCGGCACCGGCTATTCGTCGCTGTCGTACCTGCACCAGTACCCGCTGCAGGCACTGAAGATCGACCAATCTTTCGTCGCCAGCCTGAGCTCGCACGACGAAGGCAGCAGCGAAGCGGTGATCCGCGCGATCGTCGCGATGGCCGACACCCTGTCGATGCAGGTGATCGCCGAGGGCGTGGAGACGCCCGAACAACATGCATTGCTGCGCAAGCTGGGTTGCCGCTACATGCAGGGCTTCCTGTACTCGAAGGCGCAACCGGCGGAGGTTTGGGTGGGCGGCGGCGCGCTTGCCTTCCCGGCATGACCGCAGCCGCGGGCGTTCGGGGCAGCGCACGGCGGCCGCGC